>NC_008759.1 GCF_000015505.1 Polaromonas naphthalenivorans CJ2
TCGCGAGGTCATTGATGAAGCTTTGGCGCTTGCTGGAAAGTTGGGTAACAAAAAAGGAATCAGGCGTTTTTCCAAACTATTGCACATGCATTGGACTACCGAATGGGATGGAGAGGAAGCAAGTCTGCCTGAGCATTTTGAGCGCAAATTTCCCAAATCATTGCACTATCCCATTTACACATAAATGTGACTACGCTGCTCAGTTCTAGATGTTCTGCTTTTCCGTAACAACCGCCACAGCGCCCGCGCCTTTTTGGTTAACAGCTTGCTCACTACTATCGCAATCGGTGGCAAGCTGCATCGATATTGGAAACTGAGTGAAACCAATTGGCTGGCCGGTTCCGACCAGAAGCCGACTGTCGTCAGCGGCAGCTAGGGCCTGCTGAAACCCACGGCGCTATGGCAGGATACGGCCATGAGCCGTCACTCGTTTCAACTTTGAATTTTCGCTATGAATCCTCAGAGGTTCCTACTGCGGAAATTTATGCAATAGACGTCCTTCCCCGGTCACTTCAATGACTGATGCCCTGTGCTGTTTCCCGGCGCATGCGCCGCAGGACTTCGGAAACTGGCACGTAGAGGAACTGCCAACGGCTTTTGAAGGCCGCGTCCGAAGAGAATGCTGAAGAAGATATTTTGATGCTCCATCGTCGTGCGGATGAACCCTTCGACCTTGGCGTCGATTGCCTGGCGCAGGGGACTGGCCAACAAAGTAACGCAAGTCTTCAGACCCGTGCCAATATCATGGCGACGCATCAGCCACGATTCATACGCGTCAATGCCTGAGTTCTGGCTGTCTGCGTCCAGTTGCAGCCGGTTCACCAGGGTGAAGCTCTTTTCATCGGCGTGAGCTATCAGTGCGTCCACGACTCCGGCATCGATGCAGAGCATTCGCAACACAATGGCGCGCGCGAACCGCTCTGGACTCACTGCGGGCGGTGGGGTGGAGGACTCCCTGGTGAACTCATCGATGACCGCGGTTGCCTCCTCCAGCTCAGCCAGCGTGACCGACTGCCACCAGAGCTCGGATGGGTCGCCAGATTGGCCCGTGGACGAGGTGCTATTGTTCATGGCTCGACCTGGCCAAGAGGTTCGTGGCCCATGAGGCGCGATTTGACGAAAAGCTGGAGGGCCAGTTCATCTGCCTGTTGGAGACAGTCGTTTACACCGGGACGAAAAAACTTGTACTTCCGTGCGGCGGGGTTGAGCAGATGCAAACGGGTGCTCTCATGAAAAAACATGGCATTGCTCAGCTCGGATGCATCCCCACTAAAGGCATCGTGAAGCACCTGCAGTTGAGGCCGAACCCTTGGCCTGAACCCAATAAACCATTTCCGGATTTGGTGATGCAGCATCTCGGGGCTGGTTTGTTCGTTCAGCCACTTGGTGGTCGCCTCCATCTGAAGACCTTTGGCCTGGGCCTCCCGGGTCATCCATTTCAGCGCGTTGTTGGACAGTCCCGATTCGTGCAGCAGGTAGCCGCCGCCGACATCGGCGTGTGCCCCGGGAAACCAGGCCTGGCGCAGTCCTGAGTGTCCATTGGGGTCAGACCAGAGCATCGGATGAAAGGGCTTGCGCAATTCGTGCAGTGCCAGCGCATGTCGGGCGGTCATCACGTTGGGCGGGACTTGCGTCTGGTGGTACTCGGTGTGCATGGCCTTGAACTTCATCAGTCGCCACGGTATGCCCAGTGCACCGACCGTGTCCCAGACGCCAATAAAGTGAATGCGCAGCGCGTCTTCGCTTTCCCCCGATTGCAGCAACGGCTTTCCGGTAAGAGGCACCAGGTAGTCGGTCAGGCGGCTTTGCGTGCCGTCGCTAGCAGCCTCATATAACTTGTAGGCCTCTTCGACGTACTGAAGTTTGTGGCGCAGCAGGATGCCCACCTTTGAGATGAAGCCCGCGAGCGACCTGGCAGCGAAGGCACCGCGGCTGAAGCCGAACAGGAAGACCTTGTCGCCGCGGCGTTGGTCGTATTCCCAGCTCAGGTAGGCATAGGCCTCCTTGATGCGTGCAGCGGTCCCGCGACCAAAAATACCTCCCAAAAAGGGGCGAAGCAGCAGCACGCTGCTGGGCATCTCCTTTGCGAGCTTCTGCTTGAAGTCGATGTATCCCCCATAGCTTCCGACAGGTGCGCCTGGTTCGCTTTGGCTTATATCCGTACCGACCCCGGGCAGGTAATAGGTCAACTGGGGCGCCGGAGAAAACGGCTCGAACCTGGATGCCTCGAACAGTTTTCGAACGTTGGTATCCATGGCCCCATTGGGTTGGTCCCACGTGCCGTCGATGAACAAGGCAATGTTCTTGGGTGGTTCCACGATGCCCCCTTACTGACACTTGGTGGATTATCCATGCCCAGCCATGGCTCTGACAAGTCAGTCACCGCTCCAAAGCTGTCGTTAATGTTCGAATCAGGCGACATTTACCTAGGCGAGCAAGGTTTCAAACTCTTGCACTGCATCGCGCCGAAGCCAAGGGTGAATGTGCATGCCCTTTATCGGACCGTGGTGCTTGGTGGTGAAGCGAAGCAGGCGCGCACAGTATTCGATGGCGAACGCGTGGTTCAGCTTGGTGGTTGTTATGAACGAAGAGCAGGACCCATCAGCACCTGTAGACAGCAGCAACGCCTTAAGTGTTGGGCTAAAGGTCATGGAGTTGCCAGAGCACTGGAAGATACCTGCCTCTTCGCTGCAAGGAGTGTTTGATGTTGGGTTTGTTATGTCTATTCCGGCGTTCCAATTCCAAGAGCTCTCAAATCCACCAAGCACACGAAGAACTTCAAGCATGACTCCCCGACGATGCACCTCGCCCTGCCAAGGTCCAAGCTGTTGGATAACGCTTGAGTAGATGTCGAACTTTTCGTTCTTGGCGAACACCTCGGGCGGCGCGGTCTTGCCCCAATCGGCAAGTTCGTTGAGGAATGAATCTGGTGGACGGCCGCGGTTGTGCACCTTCTGCTTGCAAGCAATGAACAGTCGAGTCATGTCAGGCTCCGTTTAGGAGGGGTGGCGAGGTATAACGCGGGTTCATCGAGGGGCCTGACGTAAAGCGTGGCAGCTTCAAATACTAAAAAAGGCCCGGCCTCCAATTTGGGCGATTCTGAACCCAATGTTTTGGTTTGAACACCCCCCATTTGAGGGAGGATGCCGAAAGGCAGCATCTGCTGCAATTGAACCAGTCGAGCTGAGATATCAGCTGTCCGTTTAGGGCCAAAAGCAGACCCTCGACGGCGGCTCCCACATGACCAATGCAAGGTCAAATACACGACCTGAAACCATGAGCTACCCGTCCGCATTGACGCAATTGCCTGGAGCCCAAGACTCACCCAAGCTGAGTGTCAAACCGGCGCGTAGGCGCCTGTGCCTCCTGGCCAAGGCGTCAGCACCTCATATCCCCCGGGCGTTACAGCCACCATGTGTTCCCACTGGGCGGACAAAGACCTGTCCTTTGTCACGACGGTCCACCCATCGGGCAATTGCCGGGTTTCGCGTTTGCCTGCGTTGAGCATCGGCTCGATGGTGAATACCATCCCCGCCTCCAGCTTGAGCCCTTCCCCGCGCCGCCCATAGTGCAGCACGTTCGGTTCATCGTGGTAGACCTGGCCGATGCCGTGCCCGCAGTATTCGCGCACCACGCTGAAATGCTCCCGGTGAGCGACCGACTGGATAGCATGGCCAATATCGCCCAGCGTCGCTCCAGGCTTGACCTGCCCGATTCCGGCCAGCAACGCTTCGTACGTCGTTGCCACCAGGCGCCGAGCCAGCACGCTGGGCGCTCCGACGAAGTACATGCGACTGGTGTCGCCGAACCAGCCATCCTTGATGACGGCGACATCGATGTTGATGATGTCGCCCTTCTTCAGAATCTTGTCGGGCGAGGGGATGCCGTGACAAACCACCTGGTTGACGGAGGTGAGGATGGTCTTCGGATACCCGTGATACCCCAGGTTGGCGGGAATGGCGCCCTGGATGTTCACGATGTGGTCGTGACAGATTCGGTCGAGCGTCTGCGTGCTCAACCCCGGCACCACGTAGGCCTCAACCATGCCGAGAACCTCTGCGGCAAGCTGGCCGGCCCGCCGCGCCATCTCGAGTTCCTCGGCGGACTTGATGGGAACGCCGCGAGCCATCAGTGTTTTCCAGTGGAGGCAGCGCGCGGCTTGTCAAGCTGGGCTGTGACAGCCATGGCGATGTCCAGGCCCCCCGCGAGTTCAGCCCGTATCAACAGTTGGCAGATTTCCCGGTGGTCCAGCTCCGGGTGCATCTCGGTCAGCATGCCGACTCGCATCCAGTGCTCGGCCTGCGCATTGATAGACCTGCTAAGGGCGTTCCCCGCCACCCGCAGGTTCTCGTGCATCAGGTCCGAAATTTTCACAATACCCATCATTAACCTTTATATGAAACGTACATGAATTATAAACGTTTCATATAAACCGAAGTTGTCTGGATAGCGGTGCTCGATGACGCCCTAATGACCGCTTTGGGCGCAAAGCCGCCAACCGCGCAGCACAACCGACTTTATAAGGTCAGGTTCCTACATCCAGGGTGACCGCCTCCAGTTCTTCAATGACGCGCAGCCGAGAAACCGCCCATTTCCCTCCGGTGTACCCGACCTGTTTTCCAGCGCATTCGACCTTGCAAAGGACCAGGCTTTTGCCTTCAGATACGGACTTGGCGAAAGTCGCGCCGCTCCGTGTAGTTGTGACGGCGATTTCCTTATCGCCATAGTAATAGAAGCCCCCGCGATGGCCGGCTGTTGCCGTTTCCTCTCGCCAGATGCCGGGCACGTACGCTGAGCCATCGAACGCGCTGACAAGGCTACCCTTTTGGTCCCTGGCCAGCACCTTGTATCCCGTCCACGCGGCAACCTTGGCACCTGACTTGCAGGCGACGGTTGTTTTGCCAAGGTAATGATTGACGAGCTGGCCAAGGGCTGCCGTATTCTTGGCCCGCTTGACGCAGGTGCTGTTTTCAAGCTCCTTGATGTCAAGCTTCTTCCCCGAGCGCATCACCAGAAAATACGATTTCTGGATGCGGGTGTAGCCCTTGCGGATGTTTTTCCAGAAGCTGCGGGCTTGTACGACCAGCCCTTTGACCTTCCCGCGAAATACCAAGACATCAAATATGTCCAGGTTCAGGCAGTCGATTTCTTTTTTGTTGCTGGTGATGAACGGCTCGGGGACGATGCCTGTCGCGACTGCCTTGCCGAGCAGGTCTTTCAGTTGAAGTTGCTGTTCCTGGGAGAGGACTTGGCTGGTGTACAGGGCGCCGTACTCATCGCGCGGCAGACCGGTAGGGGTGGTGTTCTGAATTGATTTCACAAGTTTCCTTGGTTGTTGGAACCCAGTGAAGCGACCGTGTTTATTTCTTTTAAAAAATTTAGGAAATTATTTTTTTAGAAATTAGGCGCTGTTCGGAAAGTTTGAAGTCCAGATATGGATACGGTCAAATCATCCGATTTGGCCAGAATGACCCATGCACGTCACACCTTCACCGATGCGCAATGGCAGCGTATCGAGCCGTTCATGCCGCCTTGCAAGGGTCGCCACGGCGGGGCGCACAGGGCGTTTTTCGATGCCCTGCTGTGGATGGCCCGCACGGGCGCGCCCTGGCGCGACTTGCCCGAGCGGCTGGGCACATGGAGCGTGGTGTACCAACGCTACGCCTATTGGTGCGACAAAGGCCATTTCGAACGCCTTTTCCAAGGCGTGCAGCAGCCCGACATGGAAGAGGTGATGGCCGACTCTACGTGCTGCCGGGCCTAACCAAGCCTCGGCAGGAGCGCGCAAGAGAAGCGGCCCGCAGGCCATCGGCATCACGCGCGGCGGGCTTAACACCAAAATCCACGCCGTCTGTGATGCCCTGGGCAACCCGCTGCGCTTTGTGCTGACGCCGGGCCAGCGCCACGACTCCAAGCCAGTGCCCGAGTTGCTCGATGGGCTGGAAGCCAAGGCCCTTCTGGCCGACAAGGCCTACGACTCAGACAAGATTGTCCAGGCCGCACAAAAGCGTGGCATGCAGGTCATCATCCCCTCCAGGGTGAACCGCAAAAAACAGCGCGTCCTGGACCGGCACCATTACAAGGCACGCCATTTGGTGGAAAGCGTTGATGCACTGTGCTTGCCCATCGAAGTGGGCGAACTGGCTGCTCAGGACGAGCAGCAGGTGACCCGCCGCAGTGACTTGGCCGCGTAGAAGCAGACAGCGACAGCTGCATTGGAGAAAATCGCAGGCTCGGCCCAGGCCGCGCGCGCTGAAGGGCAGCGACAGGAGGCGCTGGCCAAGATGGAGGAGGCGGCCTCGCGCTATATTCGGGTCTACACCGCAGCCCGACTGCTCAAGTGGTCTATCGAGCAATACCGCGAGGAAAAGCAAGGCCCCATGCTGGCCAGGGCGGGCAGCATTTTCAAGAGGCTGACCCGTGGCTCCTTTGAGAAGCTGAATGTGGACTTCCACAGTGAGCCGCTCAAACTCCAGGCAAAGCGCGCCGATGGCACTCTGGTGGCTATTGACGGCCTGAGTGAAGGCACACGTGACCAGTTGTTCCTGGCCCTGCGCCTGGCCGCCTTGGACATGCACCTGGACCAGGCCCATGCGCTGCCCTTTATCGCCCATGACTTGTTCATCAACTACGACGACAAGCGCTCGATGGAGGGGCTGGAGGCGCTTGGCGAGCTGTCCCGCAAAACCCAGGTGGTGTTCCTGACCCACCATGACCACTTGCTGCCGGTTGTCAGGCACGTCTTCGGTGCCGAGGTCAACGTCGTGAACCTGGCGAGCTAGCTTTTGTTGGGCGCAGGCATGCCTTCGAAGGGGTGCCGCTGAAACGGAGTGGCTTTAGAGGACAAACGCCTAGTTTTTAGCGGTCAGTCCGGGGTAGCCCTTGAAATCCACTTCCTTGCTGCTGACAAGGGCTGCGCAGGTACCCACCGCATTCACGAAAAATTGGTGTTCCGTTGTGCCGCAGCTGCAGTCACGCACGAACGCGTCGCAAGACGCCAAAACGCCTGACACCTGTTTTTGCCTTATCCGAGGAATCTATGGCTATCGCTTCATGGTCGCTATACGCATTGCGTCAACTGGACGCAATCAAAAGGCCATCCATGCAAATCCAGGAAACAGCAGCTGTTCAGAAATATGAAGTCCCTTCTCGGGCCAACCAAAGTAGCGCTTTCTTTCCCGCAAGGCTGATAAGCCCCATGGAGGCGAAAATAGCTTTCAAACACCGCCCCTCAGAGGCAGGAAGCTGGACAAGCGAAAAATGGCACCTCTACGGTGGCGTACGGTCCGAACTGTTTGCCATGCTCAATGCGGAATTCCGAAATGCTATCGCGGTGCGCCTGACCACATACTGCACCCCGGCAGGCGGCAATTACGCAGTTATCAGCCACCAGTTGTTCGGGTGTGCCCACCGATTCGTGTTACCGCTATATGAACCCACGGTTCAGGCAATGCTGCTGGAGCTGCACGAGACAAGTGAACTCGTTTTTCTTTTCGGAAATGAACAGGAAAAGGATGCGGCCCTGGTACGTTCCCCGCTGCGCAGGGCAGCCTTTGCACCGCTGCTGGCAATGACAAACCCGCGTCCCAAGCAACCACTGCACAGAGCCATCGATGAACTATTTTTGGTCATCAGCGCCATGAATCAGCCCAAGCAGGTGCCGAGCCTTCGTCGAGGGGAAAAAGTCGAAGATGTCAGCGTTTCCATTGCTCTTCCATTCCATGCCATGGCGCAGCTCTGCAGTGAGAAAAGCAAGGAAACCATTCAATGACCAGACGCCGGAAAGTGAAGCCCGTTAAAACCGCGAAAACGCTCTACGGCGCCTTCGTCCAGGAAACGCAGGAGCTGATTCTGGTCATCGAAGCGGCCAGCGAGGAAGAGGCAGGTCCCCGCATTGAAGCCGTGCTGCCAATGTTTGGTGTCATTGATGCCTGCGGGCTCGGTTTTATCCAGGTCAATAGTTGTCCCTTGGGAGTGGCGCACTTCCTTGATGCATTTTTTGAAGGAACCGGCCTCGGTGCCGTACGCGACAGTGTCGCGCCCTCCACGAATACCAGGCATTGATTCGGCGGGCTCCCAGTGAGCCCGCTTCTTTTTGTGCCTAGCCGATTCTTGATGGCTGCGTCAGCAGTTCACCAATCAGCCGCTTCTTGTGCGTTTCTCAATTTACAAGAAGCAACGGGTCCAATTAGCCTTCGCTGCTTGCTGCACAGAAAAGGCCGCGCCTGGTTATCGCGCAGCAACGCGCCTGCTGCAAAAGTCGCCTGCCTGTGCTATAAAAATTACATGAATTCATTTCTGACCCGTGCAACACAAGAGCTTAAGCGAACCTTCGGAGTCGTCGAGGCAGAGGTCGCGCAGGGCGAAAAAGACGTCACTTCAAACGAACGCCAGGTTGAAGCCACCGTGCTGGCCTTGGTTCCCGAGTACCACCTGGTAAAGGTCATCCCATTACACACAAGTCACCCATCGTTGAACTGCCGGGCATAACGGGCACCCTCGACGAAGACGGCAATCTCCTGCATGCCCAGCCAAATCGTCCTGGCGCCCGGTTCACCATCGTGCTTTCTGCCCAGAAAGCCGCCGCGCTGGGCAATCAGGCGAACCACGGTGTTGAGCGTGGGCGTCTGCCGGGGCACGGGCTTTTTGTTCAGGATAAACGCCGCTCGCCACTCGTCGGGCTCGAACACCAGGTCGGCCGGTAAATTGGGCAAGGTGCGCCCCAGCCGCATCAGGCGGTTGATGCGCCAGGCAATCACCATGTACAGCGCCAGCGCGGTCTGCAGCCGCTCGGTGTCGGCCAGCTGCAAGCGCTCGACCCGGCAGCCCTCCTTGAGTACCAGGAAAAATAACTCAATTTCCCACCGAGCGCGATACCAATCGACGAGTTCCACTGCCGCTGCCAGCGTATTCGCCGTCCGGTTGGTCAGCAGCCGCCAGACCACTGGCTTGGCGCCTGCGGGGGCGTTGACTTGCGAGGCAATGAGGCAGGTCACTTCGAGCTCTCCGCCCTGGCGGTCGGGCAACACCACGCGCTGGGCGCGCACCTCCTGCTCGACCGCGCGGGCCTTACGCCCGCGCCCTGCGGGCATCTCAAAGCGGATATGCCCCAGCGGCGTGCTAGCCATGACAGCATCCCACAGCTTGCCCCCTTCGGGCACCACCCGGTTGTGCTGGCAGCGCACCAGGTAGTCGGCCGCATGGTTCATCTTGCGGGCCATCACCAGCAGCGCCAGGATGTCCGACTCGCGGTCGCCGATGCACACATGGCGCGTGCCGGGCAACTCTGTAGCCTGCTCGGCGATACGCTCATAGCTCTCTATCCAGCGCACGCTTTCGAGCACGCCGCCGCGCGGCGCATCGCTCGTCTTGAACTCGCGCGCCCACGTCCAGGCGTTCATCACCCCCAACGGCTCGCGCTGGGGCGTGACCACGTAGGTCGGGTGCAAATACAGCCCACGCTGAGCCTCGTAGCTCAGCGGCCCCAGGCCCGTTATCGCCTGGCCGTTGTAGTCCAGTTCGGTGGTGTCCTGCAGGCACAGCACCACCGCGTGCTCGCGGATGCGGGCCATCGCCGCCTGGCGGTGGGCCGTCATCACCTCTTCAAAGCTGACCTGCTCGTTGCGCAGAAACCGGTAGGCCGCTGCCGTCTCGGCCCAGTTCTCGCACGCTCCCGGAATACTTGCTCCGGGCTTTTGTCCCAGCCGCTCGGCCAGCAGCACGGCGCGCCGGTTCAGACGCGGGTCGCCCAAATCAATCGTCTCGAATTCCTGTTCCGCCCAGCCCATGCACTCGCCCCTTTTGTCATTGAGCTGCCTATGTTACGAACTTGTGTGTAATGGGATGGGTAAAGGTGCGTTCGCATGATGGGCATCAGTATTCGCTCACGCAGCACACGCGCGGCGTGAATTTGACTGACCTTCACGAAGGTCAAAAGCTGCTCTGCACGGTGACCCGCCGCCTCCCGCGGGTTCTGACTGCCCGGATTCTTGCTTAAAAAGACCTTGGCGCCGCACCATGCGGCCGGCGCAGTTGCGTCCTCTTCCACGGAATTATCAATACCGTCGGCTTGGCCAGGCGCTTTCTGTCCCAATTTTGTGGACTGGGCCGCAGGCGACATTGTGGTGGTTCACCGGCATCCCGGGCTTACCGGACTTGCGCTGCAGGCCGGTCAGCTCTTGGCATCAATCCTTTGACCGCCTTGGGCAACCACATGACCCATGCGACCCATGCCGGCATTTATGTCGGATGTCGCCGACGGGATGATGGTCGACGCCACGCTGGGCAGGCCGATTGGTGAAGTAAAGCGTCTGGAACTACTGCCAGACCTGCAGTGTTCAGGTCCGGCGCATCGTTGACCCGGCCATTGCGCCGGCAGTGATTTCAGGCATCGCCGTCAAGGCCCGGGCGCACGTCGGCGAGCCGTATTCGACGCTAGCGCTCATCGCGTCAAAGCTGTGGCCCGGCAAAAAACCCCAACGAAAAAGCCTGTACTGCAGCACTTTTGTAGGACTGGTCGTAGCCGATTTTTTGAATATTTTTTCAGCCCATCTTTAGCTGGGCGTAAAAGATTCAATAACGCCCGAGTCTGGGATTTGTCCTTCAATGACTTGGTAATAAATTGTCCGGCAGAGGCTCAGTTCAATTTTTCTTTTTAATGTCTAAGCTGCACGCCTGCTGTAGCGTCATGCATTGCGCTCTGCTCTGGCCCAGCTCATGATGAATTCCCTGCAGATTCCTTCTCTTGGAATAGCAGACCTTGCTGGATACGAACGAAGGGTGGGTATGCTTTTGTCTTCAAGCAGGATTGGAGACTTCGACATGACCGCGGTAGCTTCAGGAGCTTGGTTAATGCTTTGCATGTATCGTCTTGTCAGCAAACCAAGACCCACAGTCCCCTTTGCGCGCTTGGCGCATTTTCGGCAACCCAGTCCCCTGACTTCAACGCCTGCATCCAGTCGTGTTACCAGGAAAAATCTTTGTGCCCTGCGTGTTCCGCCTGTTTCTAGGTTCATCACATATTCCTTGGCGCGAATGATTAAGCCGTTCACCTTGCCACCTGTCAGGTGTACATCCAGGATGCTCAAGTTGATGCCTTCGAGCTGTTTTCTTTTATTCAATGTGTAGTAGGGCGTCGGCAGCCCACCACCTTGAATCGCACCCTCTTGCAACGCTTCGACTTCTTTGAATTCAGTTGGGCTCAAGAAGTCAAAGGTGGTCAGTTCACCCTCACGATTGCGTGGATAAGAACCTAAGTCATGAGATGTATTGACGGCTGGAGAATGGTTCATTTGGATTTCCTGATTTGTGTTGGAAACCTCTATAGAAGCCCGATTTATATAGATTCATATTTTTGTGAAAATTTAGAGTGAATTCGCTGTTTTTTACATCGCGTGTTTGATGTGGCATCAACGCAGTGGCAACTGTGGCACCGCTGCCATGCACCCTGGTTGCTACACGGTACATCAACAACTCTGAAGCCAGACAAATGCACATCAAAAAACGGGGCCTGCGGGCAATGCTCTACCGCTCAGCCTGGATTAAAAAGGGGGCTGAGGGCAACACCCACGGCTTTGCAAGGCAGTCCTTTGTCGCCAGCCTGCCTGTTAATTCGATAGCAATCCCCGGCAAACTCGCTGCACTGCTGTCAGCCGAAGAAGCTGAATATGTCGACAAAAACCTGCTCATGCCGGCGCGCCTTGCGGCGGAGGCATGTCGGGTACAGGCCGAGCATGAGCGCCGTGACCCCGTCCGACGGTTGGACGAAGCTGCAAAGCTGGTGCGCGAAGCCGCTGCGCTGAGCGCAGATGCCGTGGTGCCCCAGGGGCGTATCAAGGCCATTGCCGATGCCCTGGCAACAGTCAGGAGCCTGGGGGGCTCAACCTTGTCATCTGCGCCGCGTCAGGAGGCACAAAAAGCTGACCCGCTGGTCGAAGCCCTGAAAGCCATTCGTGCGGCTGCGCAAGCGGTTCGTGATGGTCACTACGGCCATGCTCCCATTGATGGGGCACGCCGGTCAAAACCGTATGAACTCTGGATGGAAATTTCCCGAGATATCGATGGCACGAGCGGACCTGACGGGCTTTTGCGTGCGCTGCAAGGCTGCGGCTGGGTAAAAGTGCGGGGCGCTGTTGCGCGGTAGAAAACGATAAATGGACCGTGGGCACCCATGAATTTTTTATACCTTGCTCTCTATCAAATCAATAGAGTAACTGAGGTAACGCCCGAGGCAGGCGCAGTCCCGTGATGAACCGGATTCCCAGCCATTTAGAGGGCAGAAGCTGCGAAAAACTGGTGCCTATACGCAGTGCATGAATTCCATGCTTTCAATTTTTTGAGGACATATATGAACCAAGTGAACGGCGCAGGTGCCCACCCGGACAATGGCCAAAAAATCCTGCATGGGCATCTCAATGTGAGCGATAGCCAATTCCCGGAAACCGCTGCAGAGCGGGTCATGAGGCTCTGCCGTTTTGGAGGCGGAGCGCTTACCGGATGGCTCTTTGATGAGGCTCGTCTGCGCCAGCAGGAATTGCCGGAGATGGCCAGGGAACTGGGCGTCACGTCCGGGTACATCAATCAGTTGAGAACCGGTATCCGGTTGCCGGAACACATCAGCCATGAATTTGCCGTGGCGTGCGGACGCTACCTTGTTGTGCCGGCGATTGTCGTGAAACTCATTTCCGGGAGCATCCGCATTTCGGATTTCGCGTTTCCTTACGAGTCAGAAGAGCAGGTGCTTGACCGTGCCTTGCGCGTGATTCAGGCTGACCCGCAGTTGCGTTCGGCGCTGCCGGGCGAATTGATGTCGCTGCCGCTGGACGTCAAGAAAATGATGGTCATGATGTATGCGGAGACGTCCGCACAGGATGTCTTTGGTCTGCATGAACTGCCTGAAATACTGCGTTGGCTTCAGCGGGCCGCTGTGCTTCACTGCGAAAACGAATACGAAGTGGTGGTGGGCCATCGCGACACGTCGGCGCTGTACGAAGATGCAGATTGATGAGGTTTTGAACTGTTGATTGATTTGAAAAGCGGACCCAAGGGTCCGCTTTTTTTGTCCGCCGTCCGATGCGATGAAGGCATTTATCAACCGGACCGGAGCCCATACACCAAAATATATAAACCAAGGAGATATATGTCTCATCTTGAGTCCGCTAGAGACACAGGACGGCATACAGAGCCTCGTCGAACCCTGTAGATGCCACATCAACCTGACGTTTATAGGACTTCAATTGCTTCAAAAATTCAACCTCATCGAATCCCGCACAGACAGCCATCGTTTGCTTGACCTGGAAGAACTTGCCGGTCTTCTGGGCCGCAGTCCGCAGACCATCCGCAAGGACTTAAGCCGCAAGCCGGAGGCTGTACCGCCACGGCTGCAGCTTCCAGGCACTCGGCTGCTGCGCTGGCGCCTCGTCGACGTCACCGACTGGCTGGCCCTGCATGTCGAAGGAGCAGGAAAATGAATAATTCAAATCAAGCTGCAGTGCCCCGCTATCCGGACGTCTGGCCCAAGGGACAAGTTTCATATTTGCCAAAGCTGGTTGCCTCGACGAGTTCAAAACCGTTTGGCGGCCTCAAGACGTCATTCACTAGTGTGCCTGCTGCGACAAAGCCGTCGTCCAGGTACGTAATTCTTGAAGCATCTGAGTTGCGCAAGGAGCCTGTCGAGTGGGTACTTAAAGGTGTGTTTCTGCAAAAAGGAGTTGGCATGATTTATGGAGCGTCAGGTGCCGGTAAAAGCTTTTTGACACTGGACCTTGCCGCAGCCATTGCAGAGGGCCGGCCCTGGTTTGGTTGCCGCACGAGAAACGCTCCGGTGATTTACGTCTGTTTGGAAGGCTCTGCAGGTTTCATGGGACGGGTAAAAGCATGGGAAGTGGCCCATGGACGGTCGCTCACTAAATTGATGGGTTTTATCTTTGAACCCTTCAGCTTGCTAAACCCGCAGTGCGTTCATGAACTGGTGAGCGCCATCATGGAATTTGTCAAAACAGTCCCTGCCGGTCTGGGTACACCGGTTGTTGTCGTAGACACTCTGAACCGTGCGATGCCCGGCGCTCAAGAAAACGGCTCGAGTGACATGGGCACTGCGCTGCAAGCCTGCGCAGTGATTTCCGCGGCAACGGGCGGTTTGACCTTGCTCGTTCACCACACCGGCAAGGATGCTGACCGTGGGCCTCGGGGTCACTCTTCGCTAAAAGGCGCACTCGATGGGGCACTGTTGGTCGTGCGTTCTGCCAAAGGAAGGTTTTGGAAATCCGAAAAGGTCAAGGATGGCCCGGACGACCTCCTGTTTGATTTTGAGCTTGAGCAGGTGACGCTGGGCTTGGACGCCGACGGTGACGAAGTTTCCAGCTGTGTCGTGCGGAGCACCCTGAACACCGCCGGTCCAATCAAGGCTCCAGCAATGGCCACCTCGGTCAAAACGGCTTTGCTCAGTTTGCAGGCTGTTCTGACCCAAACCCGAGCGGCTGCCAATTCAGAAGAAAGCTGTATTGTCAGCTTAAAAGACTGGCGCGAAGTGCTTTACACGAACACTGCTGCACAGAGCCCGAGCGGAAAACGCAACGCCTTGAATCGGGCCCTTAACGAACTGCAGGGACTCGGTTACGTGAACGTCAATGGCAAGTTTCTGGAGGTCAACCCTGCTGCATTAGAGTTTTTGAGCCAGTTGTCCAATTAGTGCAGTAATGTGGTTTTTCGATGGGTTGTGAAGCGACTCACGTCCCACCCCCTTTAGGGGGTGGAGACGATGAGACGCTTACAACCCATGGGTAAGATACTGCCAGGTCGAAAATCAAAGGGTCATTGTTGCAAGAGATAGCAAGCGATTGATAGTGTTGAAAAGCGAATCGAGTCGTCCATGACCTTTGATTGAGCAGGGCAAAAAGGGGATATGCAAGGTACGCTTTTCAAGCGTCAGGGACAGGCATCGGAAATAGCGTCGCTGAGTAGCGATTACAGCGATGAAAAAGTTTCTGTCAGTATCATCGCCGTATTTTTTGAAGGAAAAACAGCAGAACAATTCAGTATCCCTGCTACCTTGCGATGGCTTGGATTGAGGTCCCACAATTGAGCAAACACGCGCAATCATCCAACTCATAAGCACTGATTCAAAATCCAAGCTACAAAAGCTTCAGGTGAAATTGGAATTTCAGCGTTGAAATACCGCTGCTTTGCGCCTGTGTTGTGCAGGGCAGAGATACGTATTGAGAATACAGCCATGAGCTGTGCGCTGAGCCTTGGGTCCGCTTTAACTTATCCGGTAACCAGAACTTGGTCGATTTCAGCCAAGGCCTGCAATGAGCCGCTGGCCAGCCCGATGTCCAGGGAGGTCGGTACCGCGCTTTCCCCGGGGGTTGATGCGTACCAGGCGTCCACCAAACTCATGAACGATACGCTGACCAAAGCGCCGCACTGAGGGGATGGCTGTTCCCGCCCCGATTTCCACGACAACCGGCCGGCGTACACGAGACAACCACTTCTCCATCCTGGTCGCCTGCCGTGCCTCGCGCTCTTCGAGCCAATGGGCATCATAGAACATGAGGATATTGGGCCGTGCCAGAGCGCCGCAGGACGAGCACCTGGGCAAAGGGCTGAGCAGGCGGCACTGCGCCGCGTCGACTTCGGGCTCGAACCCATCGGCGGGCCAGATGGTAGTGGTGCATGCGTTCAGGCACTGCAGATGGTGAATCGAGCCGTGGCACTCGTGAATGGCATTTGGGTCAAACCCGGCTTTCTGGAACTGGCCGTCGACGTTGCTGGTGAATACTGCCAGGCCAAGCGGCTTTTTTTCTCCCCAGCGCTTGAGCATCTCAAAGCCTGGGTGCGGCTGCGTCTGGCGGTAGAGTTCGAGCCGATGGCCGTAACAGCCCCATGCCCGCTGCGGCCAGTCGCGAAACGCGTCGGGGCAGGCAATGGCGTGAAATTCCACCTGCTCCCGCCCGAGCGCCGGATAGGCCTTCCAGAAACCTTCCGTACCCCGGAAGTCGGGCAGCCCGGAATCGACGCCCATTCCGGCGCCCGCCGTCACGACCAGGGCATCGGCCTGCGAAATAAGGTCGGCAGCCTGTGCCAGGGCTTGGGATTCGCTCATTGTGTCGTGTCATTCTTTGAAAATTATCTATCAGGGCCATCTTGTGGGATGGTTCAGGAACACAACAATGCGCTCGTTCCCTCAATAGGGTCGAGACGCCCATTGCCATTTCAGCGCTGAAATCCTGACGGTCCCGTTTATCAAATGCTCTGCAGGAGTCAAAACTTTATAACCCTGGGTTTTGCAAAAGCCAAAAATCTTCGACGCAGGCCCCAGACTCATTTACATAAATACTTTGGTTGTACCAGTGCCGCTCTGGACCCAGCGTTCCGGGACAAGGGAAATTTGAACGCCGCGCCGATTTCAGCGCGGAAATCCCTGCGTTCACGAAAACCGGCAGCAGTACCTGCCGAACCATTTTGCGTCCTTGGGACGACGGGTCAACTCCCGGTAGGATGGGCTTTTATATCGAAGCCGATTCAATTGGCACTGAGGCGAGCCGCGTCTAATCAAGCGTCTCAAAAATCATCCATACACTGCCAGGTGGTCGTGGCGTTCGGCATAGATTGCGTATGCCTGGTTTTTGATGGTCCGGTGCTGAGGGCACTGAAGAAGCTGAGACCTTAGCCGGCTATTCTTCTTTCCTGCTGGAAAACACGTTTTTTGACTTGGCCTTGGCGCTAGACCGAATGGCTTGCGGCCTCTGCAACGCACTCGACCATGCCCAGCGCGCAGAGAACCAGAAACTTCTTCGCATCTGTATTGATAACAAGCAGGTCATGCGCTTGGAGTTCATCGAAAACGAACGCCAGCAGCCATTTTTCATTATGGTCGGTCACGGCATCCGAGATTACCGTGGCTTTCTGCTCATGTGTAAGCCCTTCCAGAAACCGTATTTTCCCAGCGAACCTCGCAAAACAGCGTTCCTGCATCTCCTCGGACACGACGGGCCAGACATGGCCGGAATTTTCCATGGCGCGGTAGCTGACCAGGAGGACTTTGAGCAGGACTTCAATCTGCTCCAGCGAGGCGCCGAATTGTTGCTGAGCCAGGACCGATGCAAGGAGCTGCGGCTGATGCGCATGGATGTCGTCAGCGAGCAGTTCGCGTTGACGGTTGTCCATTTTTCCAACGGCGGTGATGGCGTCCGCAAGGGCTGATTTGGAGATGGCTGGCATGGCAGTATTGTGAAGGCAAGCGCAACGTAAAAAGGCAGCCGCTCTCGCAGCAAGCACGGCCGCACTGAGTGAAGACCAGAAGCCAAGCAGGGCAGGGCGATTTCAGCGCGGAAATACCTGCTTTGAAGAGGGCCGCATCCCGTTACCTCGTTACCTCGGTTACTCTCTATTCATTGCACTGAAGCAGCCACTCCCATCATTTATTCCGCTGCTGCCCTTTCGCGTCGTCGATACCGGCGCAGCCCGGGCGATTTCAGCGCAGAAATCGTGTAGGTCAGAGTTGGAAAAATGCTGCGCATGAGATGAGGTGTCACAACACGGGCATCCCAAGCCTTCAGACTTTCGCCGATTTCAGTGCTGAAATACCCGCGTCCCCCTGAACTGCGACCATCGCATCCCGACTGAGTTTCCTGCCTTCACCCTGGCCTTGCGTGCTTTCTAGACATTGCGAAGAACAGTTCTTAAAAACCGTATTTATCTTTGAGGGTTTGTTACATCAGATATTTTTATATCTGCCCTGGTGGCGCACTATTTAACGGCTGAGCAGAAGCTTGGCGCTACATGACCACCAGAAAACGCGTTTTCCGGGCATTCGAATTTTCTCAAAAGCGGCTGCTGTTTGCCGTTCTGCCGCCATGCCATTCCACTTTCCCCGGATGAAGAAAATTAGGCACCAGCGCATGGAATTTTTGACCACCATAGAGTAGTATTCACCAGTGCGGATGAGGTGTGGCTACCTCCCATTTGCGGATTCCCTCACCGGAATTCATGGCAAACAGCTTGAAGTAGTTCGCACGTATTTGAGGGCATCACAGGTTGCCTGCAGCCACCTCGGCTGCAAATAAGCGCTCCGCAATGCAAGACCGCAGCGCTCCTACAACGACCCGTTGGTCGAGGAGCGCCCATGCCTTTCTTTCGCTTTTTCCATTTTCATTCTCAGTTCTGCAGCATTGCCAAGCCATGCGGCTTGCGTTCGCCTGCGCTGGTGGCTGCCGTCGAGGAGAGCATGCGTATGAACTTCGAGCGCAAATTCGCCAGGCAATGGCGACTGATGAACAGCCCGGTATTCGGGGCGCTGGCCTGGGTGCTGGCCTTGTTAGTGCACCACCGGACAGGCTTTGGGAAATTCAGGGACAAGGGTGCAGGTGGCCCTCAGGCTGGGGCGCAGTTTTCTACCACTGACGCAAAGGAAGCGCTCCAGTTCAGCAAGGCGGCTAACAGCCCGCAGGACGTGCCGCGCGAAGGGCCTGAAAGCCCCCCAAACGTGGACCTGCAGGATGGCCTGGCGTCGGCGTCATTCATCTCCGGCGGCGTCTGGGCAATTGAGAGCATTGAGCAAACGCCTGAATTAATGCTGGACAGTTGGCAATGTTTTGAACTGCAACTCCCCCGACTCACTTACAGAACGCGGCATCTTGCGGGGAGTAATGTGCGCAACTGGCACGGCCAAGTCAGCAGCGCCATCGTAGCGATGGACCCGGCGACTCGTAGATGCACGACAAAGTCAGGACGCGTCTACGAACTCGGCGAGCGCAACGGATTAATTGGCGATGGCCAGTACACCTGGGGCCAATGGCTGCGCATCAACCAGCCAAGCGACATCGTTGACGTCACGGATGAAATCAAAAAAATGCTGGCGGGGCACCCATGAAGGGCCGGGGAGGGCTGGTGCTTTATGCCGATTACGACGGCGTCCTTCACCACGAAAATGTCCTGTGGCATCCAAAAATCGGAGCGTATATGTCGGCCCCAGATGGGTATGTCCTGTTCCAGCACGCCGAGCTGCTTGAGCGGATGCTCGCGCCTTACCCGGAGGTGCAAATCGTGCTGTCGACCAGCTGGGTGAGACGCTACGGTTGCGCCAGGGCTGCCAAGCAACTCCGGCCAGCCTTGAGAGCGCGGGTCATTGGCGCGACTTTTCACTCAAGGATGAATGAGCTTGAATTCGCTGAGAAACCTCGTGGATTGCAGGTATGGGAAGACGTGCTCAAGCGCAGGCCAAGGGGCTGGCTTGCGCTCGACGACGATTGGGTGGATTGGCCGGAGTGGTGTCTCGCCCACTACGTCAAAACGCATCCGAGGGAAGGCCTGAGCGACCCGGCGGTGCAGGAGGAGTTCGCCCGGAAACTGCAGGAGATATGCAAATGACGAGAATCCAAATTGCCGAGAATTTTCTCCATGACGCGGTCAATAACGAGATGTCACCACAGTCCCGAGAGGACTGCGCGTTCAACGCCGGCTACTTGTTCGCGCTGGAAGCCATTCCCTCCAGCTTCACTGGCAAGCTCGAACACCCCAATGTTTTAGTCATCACAGTTGCTGCACGGTATCTTTGTCTCGACATGGCCGTCATGGAGCCCGCCTTCAAGTTCATCCGTGAGCAGTACTCGCTCGGGCGTGATGGCCGCAATGTCGACGCGCTCATGGCCTGGGCGCTACTCATGAAAAAGGCGGTCAGTAAATGAGCGACAAGGATAAAAGCCCCAAAGACCCGACAGAGGAGGGTGAGCGAGTACTGCGAACATTCGCCAAGATTTCCGACCCCAGCAATGCGCACCTGTTCAAAGCCGACGCTGCGCGCAAGGCGTTTGAGAAGGTTGAGTTGCCGAGTAAAGACGAAGAAGAGGAACTTGCTCAGGTCCGCAAACAACTCGACGCCGCGATTCGTGTCCTGCAACACCGTGAGAGGCGAATGACCAAAATCGTCCGGGGTCTGGCGCTTGGAGGCTTGGCTTCATTTGTCCTTGCCGTGCTGGCCATGGTTTTGATGCGGTGAATGCGCATGGCTTCACTTCCGTTCAAGCACATGTTTTTGGCCGCCATGGCGACCTTATCTTTTGCGAGGTGACATGACACGCATTACAAAAGAGCTGGACGCGTGGCCTGAGTCCAACGAAGAAATGCTCGTGCTCATCGAGAGTTTTGACAGATTGCAGAAAAAGCATGTTCGGGAGTACGTACTGAAGCTATGTGTTTTTAGCGTACCGACGACACAAGCGGAAATCGACGCAGTGCTCAAAGCCGGCGACAAGCTCGCAATAGCAGCTGCGCTGCATGCCCGAAAACTTGATTTCTGGGATTGACAGTGACTATCTCCGTTTTCGGTGAAATTTCCTGGGTCTTGGCCGTATTTAGTCCGCACTGAAACTTAGAAATCCTGATGAGAGCACTATGAATCAATACAAATGCCATAACTGCGGCTGGGTGCATGCGGTCATACCACTGGTCCAGGCTGAGGCTGCTGTGCTGGCCGCAAATGAATATTACTTGTCCAAGGGGCTTGCGCCAACAGAAACGCTTGAGAGCTATCTGAAATGCGTTCGCTGCGGCGCTTCCAGTGATAAGTTTCTTCCTGCGCGACCCAGTGACGTGCCGTTTGGAACCACGATAGATACGGTGGTGATGCCATGAAAACTTCAAACGCAAATTTCCGTTGGCAGTACTGCTTTATGCGAAACCGTGTGCTGGCTTTCATTGCCTGGGTCTGAATTGGCCATTGCGGTCGTCACCACTAAAAAAAAGAAGGCCCCACCCATGAACCGCTTCATCACTGCCCTGCTCCAGGACGAGGAGCGCTCCAAAACGGTTCTGGCTGCCGTGGCTGTCATTGCCGGACTTCTGGCCATCGCACTGGCCGCAGCCTTGAATATGAAGTTGATTTCGACATGAAAACAAAACTGCATTACGACTTCACGTTGAGGTTCAAGCTTTCAGGGCAAGACGGCGCTGCTAGCCAGGTTGTTGAAAGGCTGGGTGAAGGCGGGTGTAGGGATGCGCTTGTCGGGACCGGCGTTCCGGGACAAATTGCCATGCATTTCACCCGATGCGCCAGCACGGAGCTTGAAGCTATTCAAAGCGCCATCGATGACGTCCTGAAGGCCCTTCCAGGAGCCGCGCTGCTGTCCAATGCCGGCGCCATTGTCTGCAGCAGCCCTGCAGGACCTAAACAAGGAATGCCATGACCCTGCCGTTTGAACGCACGCGCGCGATGCTCGATGTCCGGTTGTTTTTGCGGGAGCTGACGGACCCCAGACTGACACCCCGGATACCTCGTGCCCTGCGTGGTAAGGCCGCTTCCCTGCTCAAGCACTTTCCGACGAACGCGGACATGGACCGGGCTCACCAAGCGTTGCCCGACTGTTTCGGGCCAGTGCCGCCGTTTCGAATCCGCGCTGAACTTGCAGCTGAAGCGGCTCCTAAAAATAAGCTGCTGGCGGGAATCCGCGACACGGCGCAGGCTGGAAAAGGAGGGCGTCTGCCTGGCGAACAGACCGATGGAGCCCCTGCGCGAACAGGCAGTAAAAATGGCGACTGAACTGTTCAGCATCTGGGGTTTCCAGACCGGCTGGCTTTCACAGCATGGCGATGGCTACGCCGTCTCGGCCGAGCTCGACGGGCTGGATATCTGGTACTGGTCCACAAATTACGAGGAGGTTCAAAAGGCGTTCAGTCGCGCCTGCCGACGAATGTTTTTGCGGCGATTTTTCCCCTGGCTTGCACCATCTCATTACACACAAATCCCCGTTTCGCTGTAGCTCCTGGCGTAGCGGGCACCTTCCACGAAGACGGCAATTTCCTGCAGGCCCAACCATAGCGTTCTGGCACCGGGCTCACCATCGCCTTTTCGCCCCAAAAACCCGCCTCGCCGGGCAATCAGCCGGATGACTTCGTTGAGTCCGGGCATCTTTTTCGGTATCGGCTTTTTGTTCAGGATGTACGCCGCACGCCACTCGTCGGGCTCAAACACCAGTTCGGCATCGAGCTCGGGCACCGTGCGCCCCAGCCGCATCAAGCGGTTGATGCGCCAGGCAATGACCAGGTATATCGCCAGCGCTGACTCCAGCCGGTCTTTGTCGCTCAGCTGCAGCCGCTCGACTCGGCAGCCCTCCTTGAGAATCAAGAAAAAAAGCTCGATTTCCCAGCGCGAGCGGTACCAGTCGATCAGCTCGCTGGCCTGTTCCAGTGTGCTGGCCACGCGGTTGCTCAGCAGCCGCCAGACCACGGGCTTGACGCCTGCCGGGGCGTTGACCTCCGAGGCCACCAGGCAGCTGACCTCGATGACTCCCTTGTCCCTGTCGCTCAGCTGGACGCGCTCAATGCGGATGTCCTGCTCGACCGTGCGGCTCTTTCGGCCCCGCCCGGCTGGCAGCATGAAGCGGATGCGCCCCAGAGAAGTTTGCACCATCACCCGGTCCCACAGCTTGTCCCCGCCCGGCAGCACCCGGTTGTGCTGGCTGCGCACCAGGTAGTCGGCCGGGTAGCCCAAGTCCCGCGCCTTGACCATCAACTCCAGCATGTCCGACTCGCGGTCGCCGATGCACACATGGCGCGTTTGGGGCAGCTGCTGGGCACTCTCAGCGATTCGCTCGTAGCTCTCAATCCAGCGGGTGCTTTCGCACGGCCCGCCGCGCTTGCCGTCTGCTGCCTTGAATTCGCGCGCCCACGTCCAGGCATTGAATACGCCCAGCGGCTCGCGCTCAGGACTCACAACATAGGTGGGGTGCAAATACAGCCCGCGCTGGGCCTCGTAGTTCAAGGGCCCCAGACCCTCGATGTCCTGTCCGTGGTAGTCCAGCTCGGTTGTGTCCTGAAGGCACAGCACCACTTGGTGCTGTGCCATGCGCGCCTGGCTGGCCTGCAAGTGGGGCGCGAGCACCTTGTCCCAGCTCACCTCTTCGTTGCACAAAAACCGGTAAGCCGCTGCCGTTTCTGCCCAACTCTGGCAAGCGCCGGGAATGCTGGCCGAGGGCTTTTGCCCCAGTCGCTCTGCCAGCAGCACGGCGCGCCGGTTCAGGCGCTCATCGCCCAGTTCGATCGTCTTGAACTCTTCATCGCCCCAGCCCATTGTTGCTTCCTTGACCGTTTAACTTCACCAAACCCCAAGTCTATCGGCTCAACTATGTGTGTAATGGGATGGGCTTGCACCTCCCCAGGCTCGCCTGGGCACAACCCCAACTTACGCACCAGACACCATGACACTTCCCGCTGAGCGCACACGCGCAATTATCTACACCAAGCAGTTTCTCGAACGGCTGCTTGTTCCCAGGCTGACACCTGACGTGCCTGAGTCTGTTCGTCAAGAAGCCCGGGGACTGCTGCGCCACTACCCTGGGACCGACGACCTTGAAATCGCGCACCGTGCGCTGCCGGATTGGTTCGGCCCCGCGCGAAAAGCAGAAGACTGACATGGAACCAGTCACGACACCCGATGAGGCCAAGCGCGCCTTCATGAAGGCAGCCTACGACGTGAGCAATGAGAACTCGCCGAGCGCACGACTGCCTCGCCCGACAGGGGCGGCTTGCTACTTGTTGAGCTCAATAAATGCATGGCGCGGAAAATGACTATCAAAGGCATGCAGGCCTGGCGCGAACTGGGCGACATTCATCTGCAGGACGCCCGGCAGCCCGAACTGTCCAGGCGCAGCCGAACGGATGCCGCGTTTGATGTGTGCTACATGTATGCACGGTGCATCGTCGGCGAAAAATCGGAGCTGTACGACCATCCCGATGCGTCAATATTCGTCCTTGCCGCCACACAACTGGGCTGGATGGATAGCGTGCTGCGACCCGCACGCCAACATGTCCACGAGCGCGATGAACCCCTGCGTGTCGCAAGCCAGTACGATGTGCTGCTGACGCTGGCGTTGCGATTAATGGGCGCCCTCGGTGCCGACCGTATTCCCGCCGAAGGACCCCTATGAAACTGCAAATTGCCAGTGACCTGCACCTTGAGTTTCTCCAGCGGCTGTTTCCCGGGGAACGATTGATATCGCCTGCCCACGGCGCGGACCTGCTGGTCCTGGCCGGTGACATCGCCAACGGCGTCGAGGCCATCGAGCTGTTCAAGGACTGGCCCGTGCCGGTGCTGTACCTTGCGGGAAATCATGAGTTCTATGGCCATGCAATCGAACAGGTGCGCGCTGACTTGCGCAAGGCGGCCGCCGGAACCAGCGTTCTCTTCATGGACAACGACGTTGTGGATTTCGGTGGGGTGCGGTTTCTTGGCACGACGCTGTGGACCGACTACCGGCTCGAACTCAACCGGACGCAGCGCCAGCTGATGGAAAACGCGGAGCTTCGCATCAGTGACCACTACTGTATCCGGTGCAGCGACGGAAAATTCACAGCAGAAAGGGCGCTTGCCGAGCATGAACTTGCACGTTCCTGGTTGACCCATGAGCTCGACAAACCCTACAACGGCAAAACAGTGGTCATCAGCCATCACGGCCCGCATCCTCTTTCCGTGCATCCGCGTTACGTGGGCGAAGCCCTGAACGCGGCGTTTGTCAGCAACCTGGCCGAGCTTTTACCCAAGGCCGACCTCTGGATTCATGGACATGTGCCTGACAACTTTGACTACCGCGTTGCCGGGTGTCGAGTGGTGGCCAATCCATGCGGCTATGCGCTGAACAGGAATGCGGTCGATACGTCCAAAGAATTGGTTTTTGAGAACAAGGCTTTTGAGTGGGCGTGCGTGGTAGATGTCTGAATGACATTGCACGCGTTGGAATCTGACTCAGACCCAGAAGGGCAAAAATGACAATCGCCGAGCTCATGGAAATCTTGAAAACATATGACCCGAACGCGGTCGTCGTGCTGGCTGACGCGGCCGGCGAACAAGGAAAACCCGGGGTGGCACGACTGAGGGCGGACGAGATTCAGCCGATGGAGCTGTACCAGGTTGAGCACAAGGGTGTGTCTTGGTACGAGTTTGGCGATGGTGACGAACCACCTGCAGCTGGCGAGCGGACGACGGTTTTCGACACAAAAGTCAAGGCCGTTTTTCTGGGCGGGCTTTGACTTTTTCGGACGATGCTCACAAGTTGGGCAGGCGGTCAAAGCGGTTCAAGCGAGGGGAGGGCGGAGGCACTTTGGACACTTCTAGCTTTTCGACATGTGCTGCGGGGATGCCATCGCGAAGCCATCTGCACATGTCTGCCAGTTGCTCTTTGGAGCCCTGCAGCATCAACTCAACCGAACCATCCACGCGGTTGCGAACCCACCCTGTGATGTCCTGCGCCCGTGCGTAGCGGATGCAGGCGTCCCGGTACCCGACGCCTTGCACTCGGCCTATTGCTTTGACCAGCCAACTATCAAACGTTTTGTCTTTGTCAGATTGCATGCGTGCAGCCACTTACCAGGCTCAGAGCATTCTAAGTAGGGACGCCAGCACGGCGAAAATATCGAGCACACCTAGAAAATGCAAAATGATGCCAATGCCCAGCAATCCCAACGCTACCTTGAGCATGAAAGCAAGCACCTTAAGGGCTATGTAAAGGGCTACCCCGGCAATGCCTCCTGCGATGACGGCGCCAGCGGTGCCCATGCCAAGCTGCAGCCAGGACCAGGAAGCAGGCTGAATGAACGCATAGAGGCAAAAGAGGATGAAAAATCCGCCAGCACCAACTTTCGCAGCCTCTTCCATGGAACCAAATCCGGCACCTGAACCGGAACTGCCGGTCGTCCACGTCGGGGACTGGCTTGAACCGGATGTTGTAAACGCAGAGTAGGGCAGGGACGAGGAACTGTTGATGGCCCTCTGTTCGGCAAGCCTTTGCTGCTCACGAACAGCCGCTTGTGAACGGGAAAATTCAAGCTGTTGGTCACGAAGAGCCGCCCGGCCACCTTCATTGAACGATTGCGCACCAGGCTGATTGCTCCAGCCTTTTGTACGATACCCCTCGGCAAAGTCTTCGTTGTGGTTTCCCATCATGCACCTACGAACTTTCGGCAGGTCCACTTTCACTTCCACATTCAATGGTCGCTGCAGGAACCGATTGAACGCAAATAAATCTGCAAATTTTAAGAAAACATCTGACCTCAGGCAAGCGCGGTGTGCTTTCATGGCTACATGGCAGTACGGGGTAAATGCTTGATGAATGCGGTGCTTTCGCTTTTCTTTGAAAAGTCAATTACCAATCTGCAACGTTGACTGCATCAAATTTCTTTAATAACGGCAATCCGCCAGTCACTCAATAGAGGCTACAACAGGCGTTCATGTCCACCACCGAAAACCCAGCTTTGAAAGAAATCTTCGACGGGCGCCAGTTTCGCCACATCGCCGAGGAATTGGCGGCGGTTTGCCCGGCGTTTGATGCCGAGCGCTTCCATGAATTTGCGCTGAAGGGCCTGGACGAGCTGTCCCTGATGCAGCGCCTGCGCCGCACCGCCCAGAGCCTGCACGCGGCGCTGCCGCTGGACTACCGGGAGGCTGTCGCCGTGCTGCGTCTGCTGGCCCCGCGCATGCAGTCGAAATTTGCCACGCTCGCGCTGCCCGACTTCGTGGCTTTGTACGGCCTGGATGATTTCGATTTTTCGATGGAGGCGCTGCGGTTCTTCACCGCTTTTGGCTCGTCCGAGTTCGCCGTGCGGTGCTTCTTGCGCAAAGACCTGCACCGGGCTTTGGTCACTATGCAGGTCTGGTCGCTCGACGGGGACGAGCATGTGCGGCGCCTGGCCAGCGAAGGCTCTCGGCCGCGCCTGCCCTGGTCGTTCCGGCTGGATGCCCTCATGCGCGACCCGTCCCTCACCGCGCCGATACTCAGCCTCCTGATGGCCGACCCGAGCCTGTACGTGCGCAAGTCAGTGGCCAACCACCTCAACGACATCACCAAGGACCAGCCCGACTGGCTGCTAGGCCAGGTGCAGAGCTGGCCGCTGGACAATCCGCGAACAGCCTGGATTGCCAGGCATGCCCTGCGCACGTTGATTAAAAAGGGGGACCCGCGCGCGCTGGCAGTGGTTGGCGCGGCAGCGGAACCGAAAGTGCTGGTCACGGACTTTGTGGTCGCGCCGCACCACTTGATGCTCGGTGAGCGGCTGAATTTGAGCTTCACCTTGACATCAGAAGTTCAAGTGCCTCAGCGCCTGGTGGTCGACTACATCGTTCACTACGTGAAGAAATCAGGAGTAGCTTTCCCCAAGGTGTTCAAGCTCAAGGAGTTCACGCTGCAGCCCGGCGCCTCGGTCTGCATCGCGCGAATCCAGACCGTGCGGGACTTCACGACGCGTGTGCATTACCCGGGCGTTCATGGAGTCGAACTGGTGGTCAATGGCCGGATATTGGCGAGCGCTTCGTTTCAACTGCTGACGTGAAGAGCCCTTGACCATGCCTTGCCTTTGACCGAATGCCATCAGGCCAGGGGTTGTTTCGGCATGCCTGACCCAGGAGGGCTACTCTGTAGGTCGGGACTTTTGTTGGGTTAGCCCACAGTCACGATAGCCGCGTGTTCCGCGGTGGTTTTCTTGGACGCCTCCGTCGGAAGTCTGTAATTTGTAAAGCATTATGGACAAATAATGAATAATTGTCTGTAATGTCTTACACATGTCAGCCGCATCGAATGTCGACTCTGTTCTGGACCAGCAGCTCCTCCTGCAGTTGGGGGCGCGGCTGAGGCATGCACGTGTAAAACGGGGTCTGACCACAATTCAGCTGGCGCAACAAGCGCGCATCTCGCGCATGACACTCAGCGCAGTCGAAGCCGGCGCGCCGTCGCCGACAATGGGCTCCTATCTTCGTGTCATGGGTGTGCTCGGGGTGTCCCAAGACTTGGCCCTTGTAGCGAGCGATACCCTCCAAGGGACTGCTGCACAGCGCACAGACAGGAAGGTTTCCTCGAACACCGTGGTCGTGCCGGTGTCCACAGGCGACGCCCGGCACGAGCTGCAGGACCTTCAAAGCTTGATGCTGCATGAAGAAGCTGTCCGCCTGTTGAAGAAGAAGCCCGAGCTGATTCAGCAGGCACTCGACACTTTGGAGCGTTGGCGTTCTGCAGGCGACCCGCACAGCCGGTTCTTGTGGGACGAATGGTCCGTCATCCTGCATCGACGGGCTTGGCGCAGAGCGCTCTCGCTCACGCGGCGTTCAAAGGAGCTTCGTCAAGCTTCGCCGTTGGCCACCATTTTGCCGGTCGAGGTACGGCAGCGAGTGCTTGAGCAGGTGGGGCAGGCTGGCCAACGCGCAGCTACGCGCTGAACGCCAGCAACTGGTGGTCGAATAAATCGTTCACTAATTGAAGAAGTCAGGGCGGTGCTTGCCAAGGTGTTCAAGCTCAAGGAGTTCACGCTGCCGGCTGGCGCTTCCCTCTGAATCGCGTGAAGCCAGACCATTCGGGACTCCACGACGCGTGTTCATTACCCGGGCGTTCATGGGGTCGAGGTGGTGGTCAATGGCCGGATATTGATGAGCGCTTCGTTTCAAGTGCTAACGTGAAGAGCCCTTGACCTTGCCTTTGACCGAATGTCATCAGGCCAGGCGCTGTTTCGGCATACCTGGGCCGGGAGAAGTCCAAGGGGTCGTTATCTGGGCTTGCGCTTGGAATCGTACTTGCGCCAGTACTGGAATTCATCTTCATGGACCTCGATGTCGAGCTCCGAGATGCGCGACTGAAGACGCTCCTGTACGTCGGCAACTGCCTTGTTGTAAACCAGTGGGCCCAGTTCCTCTAGAAAAAAGCCGAGCAGTGCGCCAGCGGCAATGTTTCCAATCTTCTCTTCCATGTTCACCAGGAAATACCGTTCAATCGATGCGACCGCTTCGCTGCGCGCCTGCTTGGAAATTTCAATCGTCATGGGTAACAGCTCCTGGCTGAAAGGTTGAGTTGAGGAAAGCCCTCAGCGGGATGTGTTCAAAGACAGAGGTAGGCACGGATTGAAAGTTCTACGGCCTGCTCGGAGTCGAATCCCCCGCCGGGTATTTGCTGACGTTCTTGACCAGCTTCTGGGCGACTGCCTCGTTCAGGTCAACGCCTAGCACCGAAGACAGACGGACCAGGTAAAGCAACACGTCGGCGAGTTCATCCCGTACGGCCTGGGCAGTTGCCTCGTCCTTTGCGACCAACTTTGACTGTTCCTCGGTTTGCCACTGGAATATCTCCACGAGTTCGCCTACCTCCGCAGACAGGGCCATGGCCAAGTTCTTGGGCGAGTGGTATTGCTGCCAGTCGCGCTCGTCGGCAAACTTTTGCAGCGCGGCTTCCAGGCAGGACACGTCAATAAGGGGCGCGTTGGCCATGCGGTTGACTCCACTCGGTTGTTGGGAAGAATTGATACACAACGCCGCAGGCAGGTCTGCGCTTGGCGGATAAGTGATGACTACTGTCTGCTAACCCGTGTATCGATGGCACGCAGCGGTAAATGGATGGACCTTGGTTTCGCCTTAAAAGCATCTGTCGCAGCAGCCTGCATGAACTCCGACGAACCCATGCAAAGCGCGGATTTTTCGGCTTTAATGACGCCATGCCTTTAGTTGGCTTCACCGCGCTCGTCATTTTATCGCTCGGCGTTGCGGGCTACGCCGTCGGTGTGTACGGCTTTTTGCCCTTGGGGGTGGCCCTCCACCCGGACATGCGAGCCGCGTTCGAGGCGCATCGCATAGGGGTCTACGCCCATGTCTTTACTTCCGCAGTCGCGCTTGCTTTGGGGCCTGTCCAGTTCTCTGCCCGGTTCCGTGCCGCACGACCAGGCTTGCACCGCTGGCTGGGTCGGCTCTACCTGGGCGTTGGCGTCCTGGTTGGAGGGGTGGCAGGCTTGTTCATGGCTTTTCACGCTTTCGGCGGGCTGGCCGCGCGCCTTGGCTTTGGATGCCTGGCTGCCTTGTGGCTCTACACTGGCTTTCGCGCCTACCGGGCCATCCGTGCCCGGGACATAGCAGCCCACCGCCGCTGGATGGTGCGCAACTTTGCGCTCACGTTCGCCGCCGTCACGCTCAGGCTCTGGATGCCGGCATCCATGGTCTTGGGTATCCCCTTTGAAAATGCCTATCCGGTCATCGCGTGGCTGTGCTGGATACCCAACCTTGTGTTGGCTGAACTCGCCTTCAATCAGGCACGAAACCGTGCGACCCGGCCGACAATGGCCACCGAGCCCGGGTCCGCAGCGCAAGAACGTTAAGCCACCAATGAACATCCGTCGATTTTTGTTTTGTCTCCTTGCCTATGCATGGGCCGCGCCCAACACGCTGCTCGGCTTGGCTGCCGGGCTGGTCATGCTCTGCCTGGGCGGCCGGCTGCGTTTTGTGGCGGGCGTGGCCGAGTTTCACGGCGGCTGGCTTGGACGTATCGTCGCCAGACTGCCAGAGCAAGTAGGCTTTGGCGCCATGACGCTGGGCCATGCCATCGTGGGAATTGACCAGCCAACGCTGTGCGTCCTGCGAGCGCACGAGCATGCGCACGTTCGGCAGTACGAGCAGTGGGGATTGTTCTTTTTGCCAGCTTACGCGTTGTCCAGTTTGTGGCAAGTCGTCAACGGCCGCAGCGCCCACGCCAGCAACTTTTTTGAAAGGCAGGCGTGTGCAGCCGTTCAGGCCCGCCAGAAAGGTGCTGCAGCATCTGGCCGCTTTCAGTGACAGGCGAGCGGCCGCATTCGACGTTTGACTACTGCTTTGATAGTCGGAGGTTTGCACATATTTTTGTTATTTTCCCCAAAAAGTTTAAAACTTGATGCTATATGTCTTGTGAGGGGAGAGGGCTAAAAACCCCGCGACTCACACGTGACAGAGCACCAAGCGGGAACTCATGGGTGCGGCGCAGGGTGTGCAGCTAGAAGCGCGAGTGGGGCGGGTCAAATTCCGCCCTTAAGTCTGGCTGTGCCTTGGCGTACTGACGCGACCGAGGTGCCGAAAACGACGGGCTGGACTCCATACTTCCAGAACGCGGCAAATCACGCCCTCCCCACAGACCCGTGGGCTATGGGGGTGGTTTGCCTCGACTCAAAGCTCCCACCACCTTCCAATTGAAGAGCTCTACTACAAGGAAGTTCTTAAAAATTCTTTCCTATCAGGAACTCTTAAACCCAAAAATACGTATCCTGACTTGCTGGGGATTGAACCCGAAATTCATTAAAGATTGCATGCGCTACGGGATGTCCACCGCCGAAAATCTCTGCGTCTTGAGTGCCAGCGGCAGCATCCGGCCGCCTTGAATGCCAGGCGAGTCGCAACGATTGACAAACGATTCGCGGCGGCTTTTGGGCACCCGCTAGTGCATGGTTTGGTGAGCGCCTAAATGTCTGGCCTGACGGTACATTTTTGGCTGGTATTTTTCCGGTGTGGCGCAGAGCCTGAAGCAGTTTCAACGGCACAGCCCGTCCAGCGCCTGCGCTGCAGCCAGACGCACTTGAGCCACGACGTTGCGCTTCCAATCGGGCGTGTTCACGAAAAACGCATCGAACAGGCGCTGCTTGATGGACGCCTGCAGCGCGGCAGGTGTCTGCGGATGCAGGTGCAGCCAGTGGTCGCCGCGCAGCGCGTTGGCTACTTCCAGCAGGGGCTTCGTGCCAAACTCCAGGCAGACCCCGGTCAATTCGGCTTGGGGGCATTCCTCCAGGGCGGCATTCCAGACCAGCCCGGTCAAGGGCGCCGACACCGAGGTCGCCGAGCCGGCTTGCACCAGCGGCGCCGTCCTGCCCCACAAGGCATTGGCGCGGGCATATCCAGCGGTATCGTTGTTGGACCCCATGAAAATCCGCTCGCACTGCCCGCGTTTCCCCAAGCCGGTGTGCAGGTCAATCCAGGCGAGCTGCCTCACCTGGGCCGTGTGTTCGCGCAGAACCTGGCGTAGCGTGCGGTGGCTCCAGGTGGGCGCGGCGCCGCCGAAAAACATGCTGCCAGGCAGCTCGTACTGGCCGCCGGAAATCGCCACTTGGAGGGTGCGCAGTCCCTTTGTCGCGATGAGCCCGAGGATGGCAGCGCGGTTGCCCCAGGTGGGCGGCCACTTGTCTGGAAGCAACAGCGGATGAAGCCGGCAGTAAGCCGGATTGGAGGGCAAGGGCGCTGTGAAATCCTGAAAATTTCGGTTGAGGTCCACGTTCTCCTGCGTCACGCGGCGGATGTGCGAAAAGCCGTAGGGGTTGAGCGCATGCACATACATCACCGGTATGCCGCTGGCGGTAACTTGCTCCATCCAGGCGCTGTCTTGCAGTAGTGCGGTTTGCGCACCCGACCCAGCATATCCCTCCACGCCATGAACGCCGCTGCTCAAGAGCAGCAGCTTGGTCGCCTGGCGCGGACCCTGCCAGGCGGCATCGACCGCCAGCGCTTCGCCATCGCGGCCGGGCAGGGCCAGAGGGTAGGACGTGACATGCAACCCGGCAGTCTCGGCGGCTTCCAGAAACTTGGCGCGCGCCTGGGCGTAGTTCAGCGAAAAAGCGTCTGCTTCATCAGGCATCGCAACATTTTCCATCCAATAACTGGAGAGGGGGGCTACTTCGCGCCTTCTGGAGAACAAGTGCTCAGTGGGTTCTGGTTAATTTTATTGTTTCATAAATCGTTTCACTGTAAAGTCTCTGCTAATGCAGATTAGCTAAACGCGTATCAGTTTTTCCTTTTGAAAATCGTTTCATGACCATCTCCGAAGACTTGCTGCGAACGCTGCGAACCTGGCACAAGCTGCCCGCCGGGCAACTGCTTGAGCGCCTCGATATCAGCCGCGCCACGCTCATGCGCGCGGTTCGTGAGTTGGGCTCACAGGTGGTGAGCCGTGGGAAGGCGCGCAGGACCGCCTACGCGGCCCGCCGCCCTGTGCGGGGCAGCCTGCAGGCGCTGGCGCTGTACCGCATTGACCGGGACGGCCACGCCCAGGACGCAGCGATGCTGTATCCGCTGCACCCGGCTGGATGCGCACTGGACGGCGCCGAGCCGCTGGAGTGGCCGCTAGACGAGGACATGCGTGACGGCTGGTTCGAGGGGCTGCCGTATTTCCTGGATGACATGCGCCCGCAGGGTTTCCTTGGGCGGCACTTCGCCCGGCGTCACGCCGACTTGCTTCAGGTCAGCACCGACCCCAAGGACTGGTCCGAGGACGACGCGCTGCATGCACTGGCGTTGCTGGGCAGCGATGCGCCGGGAAATTACATCTTGGGCGAGCCCGCCTTGCGTCAGTGGCTGCTTCATTCCCAGCAGGAATTGCTGCCCCTGCAAGACCGTCAAGTGGTGCCTGCCTACCTGCTGAAGGCTGAGGAGGCGATGGCGCACGGCACGGCAGGGTCCTCGGCAGGCGGCGAGTTCCCGAAGTTCACGGCGTTTCGCGAGGTGGCGGGCCGGCCGGTTCATGTCATCGTCAAGTTTTCAGGCTCCGACGGGGCGCCCGGCACGGTGCGCTGGTCGGACCTGCTGGTGTGCGAACACCTGGCCCTGCTCGCCGTGGCCGAGCATTTGGACCTGGAGGCTGCGGTCAGCCGCATCCATCAGGCCGGTGGCAGGACGTTTCTGGAGGTCGAGCGTTTTGACCGCCACGGCAGGCTTGGGCGTTCGCCCGTGTGCTCCTGGGCAGCCCTGAACGCAGCGCTCGTTGGCCTGGCCGGCAAGCCCTGGCCGCAAGGCGGTGCGGCGCTGCTCGGGCTGGGACTCATTGACGTCCAATGCATGGCGGCCTTGCAGCGGCTCTGGCTGTTCGGGCAACTCATTGCCAACTCCGACATGCACGACGGCAACCTGGCCTTCAGGCCCGGGCTGCAACTGGCTCCGGTCTATGACATGCTGCCCATGCGGTATGCACCGGTGCGCGGCGTGGAGTTGCCTCTCAAGGATTTTGTGCCACCGCTGCCCGTGCCTGCGGAAAAGGAGGCATGGCTCACGGCGGCCCACGCGGCCGGGCACTTCTGGGCAGCCGCCAGCGAAGATGCACGTATCAGCCCGGACTTCAGGGCTGTCTGCGCACAAAACGCAGCCAAGGTCCGCAGGGCTCTGGACATGGCTTGAACCTGAGCATGAGCTTTTTCAGGAAAGCAAAAGCCACTTTGGTTACGGTATAAAGATGGGAATGACCCATCAAGTACGCCCCTCGAACTCTTGCAGCCAATGCGGTGCCACCAGCTACCGTCCGGTAATAGGCCGCGATGGGCGCGGCGCCATGCAGCCGACGGGCCGGTATTGCTGCACGGGGTGCAACCTGAAGTTTGGAATGCTTGACGAATGGCGTCATGGCCGAAGCGACAAGGCCAGTCATGAGATGCATGAGTTCTCGCTGTCTTGAGCGAGAAAATATGGGTATTCGAATTTTCTGATTGAAAGCACCGGTTCTAAATACCGGGCTTACATTGATTCCATTTCCCGGGTGGCTTCATCCAGAACTGATTGCGCAACGCCATGCTTTCTCAGTGCCTCAAGCAGCCGTGCTTGCGCGCCGAAAGCAAACTGCGCCTCATCACGGCGCAGCCCTTCGCTGAGGTACGCTTTTAGCAGCGACTGATATCCTGCAAAACCGCGCTTGGGAGCAATGTTTTTCATGGACTCGACCACATCAACCGGGATTCGCAGTGTGATGGAGGTCATCAAGCGGTCTTTCACCAACCGTGATTTCAAAGTATCAGAAATGCTCATGCTCTCGCCTTTCATCGTTACTGAATTTACAGGCCGAAATAATGCGAATAACCGCACCCTCAAACTGAACATGCACCACGAACAGCAAGCTCCCGGTAGCATCAAAACCAATGATGGCATGACGGGCCTCGTCATTACGCTCTGCGTCCACCAGCCGAAATAACGGGTCGAAAAACACCGTCGGGCCTGTTCAAACGTTATCCCCTTGTGTTTACCGGGATTTTTCGCAGCTTTGCGGTCATTTCACACAAAGTCGATGCCATTGAAATGGTAGTTAATGTCCATCAAGTGGATTTTAGGTAATGTATTGACTTTGTAAATACATTTTTTTGGGCAAGTACTCGACGAAGGCATCTCAATGCCAACCAGATAATCCGAATACGCCAAAATATTGGACAAAAACAGACCAACACCACAACGTGGAAACTGTTGGGCATCCAGTTCGACGGCCAAGTGTTAATGAGGCTCGTCCCCGATTCGTCCTGATAAGCCCTGCCCGTGCTATCTTTTCACCATGGCGAATCGTTATCTGTCTTCCTTGAGCACCTAAATTCCGCAGAGGAATAGGGCCTTTCCTGGGAAAAAGGACTTTCGACAGGTGCCCACGCTGTCACCAGCACAGTCAAGGTTTTACCGGGGTAAAGTGTTGACGCCAACGGCTTGGCACCTGATTCGTCATCAGAGCCTTCGCGGTTCAGAGGACCTTTTTCTGCCGTAGATTTTTCCAGCGGTGAAGCCGGATTTCAGGCACCTGCTACCTGTTCCAGGTCCGCCAGGCCTCGGCCAACGGCCGGAATTCAGAAATGCGCCGAAAGAGCGACCTGCTAACGGCGTTTGTAGCCATTCGACAGCCCCGAAGGCCAAATGGTTGCATATCGGGGGTTCTGGTAAATATACTTCCGAACCATCGGAGGTTTATCAAAATGCCCACACCACTCTTTATTCCCACTGCGCAAGCTGCATTCATCGCTGGCCTGACGGACCGACAGATGAATCGGGTTGTGGACGAACACCTTGTGCCGGAGCCCCTCTTTGAACAGCAAGGCAACAGTCGCCTGTTCACTCGCTTGGGCGCTGCGTTCGCAAAGTTCTACTTTTCGACCGAGGACCTACTCCTCGCTGGTGCCCGTAGACAAGTCCTCGATGAGCTCAGCGCGCGAGTCGACCGGCTGCAAGTGAAGGACCAAGTCTTGATGTTGACGCTGCTGGACTCCATGAGCTGGAAGGTCGAGCGCAAGCATGTTGAAGTCGATGTGCTGCCGTTCCTCCAAGAAGCCTTCTATCGCGCCAAGGAAGTGGACCAGGCGGACGCGCTGGTGACCACCAACCCCGAAGTCATGGGTGGAGTACCGGTATTTGTGGGCACGCGGGTGCCTTTCGGTATTGTTCTGGGCTCGTTGGCGGCAGGCGTCCACCTAGGCCGCCTGCAGGCGTCATACCCCTTCTTAACCGAAGCGCACATTCAGGCCGCCAAGGTCTATGAGGCAGTCCATCCTCGTCGAGGTAGGCCCCGTCGTATTGCCGATGTGAATCCGGAGCTTGAGCGTCGTGTAATCCGGGTCATCAAGCGCGCCGCCAGTGCATGAGGCTCCGATTTCTCATTGATGGACTCAGTCAAGATTCGGCAACACTTTAAGCCAACGCCTAGAAGTTGGGCTGTTGGTGCTTTTCCATGGTGGACCTAAATGCCTTCCACCTCCGAGGGGTAGCGCCATGTTCACTTCCTGGTGTTCAAACCAGTGCCTCAGTGCGACGCTGTTCAGGCAATAAATTTTCAATGGACAAACCTTCCTCTTGGTTGCAAGGGGTGAAGGTATCCTCGGAGACCCGTGCAAGTTCGGTATCTTCCGGTCTGCTCGGTTTCAAAAGAAATTAATGTCAAAAAACTCCGGCTCGCTCAAGGCGGTCTTCTATGCATTGGGCGCCAACGGCGGCATTGCGCTGGCCAAGGCGGTTGCGGCATTCTTCACCGGCAGCGGCGCCATGCTTGCCGAGGCTCTGCACAGTTTTGCCGATTGCGGCAACCAGGTTCTGCTGCTCGTGGGCATGCAGCAAGCCAAGAAGCTGCCGACGCCGGACCACCCGATGGGTTACGGACGTGTCGTCTATTTCTGGTCGATGATGGTCGGCGTGCTCCTTTTCAGCATCGGCGGACTGTTTTCGGTCTGGCACGGGGTCCAGTCGCTGCAGCATCCCGAACCCGTGAAGTATTTGCTGCCGTCCCTGGGCGTGTTGCTGGTGGCGGTGGTTCTGGAAGGCATCAGTCTTCGCGGCGCACTGAAAGCGCTGGCTGTGGAGCGCGGTGAAAAGAGCCTCTGGCGCTGGTTCCGTGAGACGCGGCAATCCGAACTCCTGGTCATCACCGGTGAAGACATCGCAGCCCTGGCCGGCCTGGCCCTGGCCTTTGTTGCGCTGGCGCTCACCGGCCTCACGGGAAACCCGGTGTTCGATGCCCTGGGCTCGATTGCGGTGGGGCTTTTGTTGATGGGTGTCTCGTTCGCGGTCACCACGGAGGTCAAAAGCCTCATTACTGGCGAGTCCGCCTCTCCGGAGATGCGCTCAGCCATCACCGAATTCGTTGCGAGCCAGCCCGAGGTGGAGCGCATCGTGAACCTCATCACGTTTCAGTTGGGCGACAAGATTGCCGTGGCGGTGAAGGCCAAGATGGTCCCGATGGCCAGCGCCGATGCGCTGGTGTCCGCTATCGATGAGGTGGAGGAACGCCTGCAGGCTCACTTTCCCAATCTGCACTGGTCATTCTTCGAGCCCGATGCAGGCAAACCCCGACCTGAACCGGCCGCGCTGTAGTTCGGGCATTCGACGAAAGCGTCGGCGATTCAAGCATCAGCCCTCGGCTGATTTGCGTAATTCGAGTGCCGCCTGGCAGTTCAAGTCCAGTCGCTGGAGTCGTCAGACCCACCGATATCAAGCAACTCGCTAAACCCGGCGCTGCTGTCCGGGATGCTGCTGCTGGTGTCAGTCGGCGCGTCAAGGAAGTTGTTGGCAGGCGCCTCCTTGTCCGCAGCAGGTGAACTCAAGGGACTGGCTCCCGCAAGCGGTGAGTTGTGGTGGCCGCCCACCAGACTGTTGATTCCCTGGAACAGGAATGCGCCCGCGGCCACGCCCGCAGCCGTGGTGGCCATGTTGGACAGAAAACCGGGCGCCTGAAATCCACGGACAGGCGGGGCAAAGGCTGCCGGCTGAACAGCTTGAACCGCCTGAACAGGCGGGCTGCTCATCACGGGAGCCGAAAAGGCTGGACTCGGCTGGCGTCCCCAGGTGGTCGCATCGAGAAAGCTTGACGCCGCTGGGGCAGGGCGCTGCTGCGCCAGCTGGGCCTTGAGCTGAGTAATCTGCGCTTGGGCATCCTGCAAGGCGGCGTCAAGCAGCAAGGCGCGCTGCACGACCAGATAGGCCGCATCGGGCTGGCGCGCAAACGTGCTGGCAATCATCGCCTGCGCTTCTTCATCTTTGACGCCCGCCCGCGCCTGGGCCAGTTGCTGCAGGAAAGTGGTCAATTGCTCGCGTTCTTGCAAATTCATGAAGGGCTCCGGGTTTGAAATCAAGGGCAGCATTTCAAATGCAGCCTCGTCGCCAAAAGTTCAAGGGCGGCCTTGTCGCTATACGTGGAAATCATCCGCGTTTTCCTGGGTTTCCTCCAAATTCCAGGAGGATGTTTTGACTTTTTCTCACCTGACCCTACACAAGAAACCGCCATGCCCACTCCACTTCCCAAAAACAGACTTTTCCCCCTGACCGCTGAGGACAAGACCCGGCTTCAAAACCTTGCCCCGTTGTTCGATATTCATTTCCGCAAGATGGACGAGCAAACCTGCGTCCTGAGAACCATGGCAGGCGCGGGTGCGTTGGAGCTGAAGCTACCAGCGTCGTTGGCCTACCGCAGGCTGCTGTCGGAACTCTGCGAAAAAACCGTCCCTTGGATTCCTTTCCATCTTAAGGAGTCCTGTCGGGACTCGCTGCTGGGCAGGAGCGACGCAAACCTGGCGCGCGTGGCGGTGCTTTACGCCCGGGACAGGAAAGCTACACGTGCTCGTGCCGCCATCAGTCTTTGCCTGCTTTGAAAGGGTGAACTGCTGCCGCGCTAGTTCTCCTTCCCTAATAACCTGCAGTTTCGGTATTGAATTCACCCATGCAGGTTTTATTATTAGATAATTGCTGCACTGCAACATTTTTGAAAGGTCATCACATGCCCGCCAACACTCAAATTGACGATATTGCCTACACCATGAAGGAAAATTTGGCCAAGTTCAACCCGGCCGCTTCCCAGGAAGCGTTGGCGCCCGTGATGGACAACCTCAAGGCTTGGGGCGAGTTGATTCAAGCGCAAGCCCAAACGGCGCAGGCCGCCATAGCTGAGACGGTCGAGTTGTTCAAAGGTATCAAGGAACCGACCGCCGCTTTTGAAGCCATGAAGGCCGCCGCAGAGCAGGGCCTTGCCTTGGCATCGCAGAATATGAAAGATGCCATGGCCCTGAGCTTTGAGCAGTTTCAATCCGGCGTCGATACGCTGCAAAAGGCTTATCCTGCACCGGAAGCGTTTGCTCCTGTGGCAAAAGGCCTCAAAGATGCAGCTTCCACCATGCAAAATGTCCTGGAATCAGCCATGAACAAGAGCGCAGAGACTGTAAAAACGGCTGCCCGAAAAGCACGCGCCTAACCGAAGAATTTCTGGGTAATGCAGCCGGGCTGCTTCGTTGAGCCGGTTGAAGCTGCAGGGTAGCCTCTGGATTGCTTTCAAATGATGGACCCGGCCGCTGTGCCGGGTTTTTTTATTGGGTGGCGAATTCTGGCGGGAATGCTACTTGGAGCAGTCTCAGAATTTTGAATTTAAAGCTTAGTTTTTTACCCGTGCAAATAGTGGCCGTCAGCGTTGCGCATACAGTTAAAAATCATCATTTTTTTCGTTTCATCTTGGAGTGAAGCGAAGCAGCAGCTGAAACGACAGCTGCACCTCCAGCGATGGCTACCAATATGGGCACAGCCGTCACGATTAACGGCGTACTTACCAACCCCAATGCAACGCCTACAGCGCTCAATCCTGTTGGTGCAAGGACGGAAGCACCAGCGCCAGCGACGGCAGCTATTACACGGGTCGCTTTGGCTGCGGTATCAGCAGCGTCGGCTGCTTTCTTGGCTCTATCCTCGCTAAATATGGAAGAGTTGCCACGTTCTGCGATGGACAAATTTTTCTTCCCTGCGATGACTAAAATTTCCATATCTGATTGTGAAAAAGCCACATTCTTATGGTCAATCTGCGACATCGTCTTTGGCTTGTTAGCGCCATATTTTTGCTCGCGAAGGTCTAAAAATTTTAGGTTTTTCACAATTGTTCCATTCATGCCTACAGTAATGTATTCGAAGCTCACTTTTAGAAATGGAAAAAAGCATCCGTTAACTTTAGCGATTGGATAGCCTTGACCTTTATAAAAATCAAGATTTGAGCTGCTTTTGTGAGAGAGCAGGCATCTATTGGGCGAGATGTCTAAAAAATGCTTTTGGAAAGTCCTATTAAAACCGAAACACGAGAATCTCGATTTTCGAGAATCCCGAACGCTGAAGAAGTCGACTTTCGTGGGCTAGGAACTGCCTTAGCTCGTGGTTTATTTGTTTTTTGAATTGGACCCCTACCTTGCTGCCCAATTGCAAGATTAGTTGCTGGTTCGTCACGCTATCCCGGTTTGTTCATTGAGCTCCATCTGATGAACCGAACGTCCTTTTCTACAGAGGACCACTCCGCTTGGCCTCAAGGATGGCTTTTAACGCCAAGGCGTATGCTTCCAGCGAATTCGCACGTTGGTCCAGGACAATTGACAGCAATCCAGCATCGGCCGCTGCGTCCTTGGGGTCACGGTCGAGCGCTGACAACAAAGCGTGCTTGAACCAGTCGCTCAGGCTGGAGTTTGAAATCAATGCTCTTATTTCTTCATCGCTGGGCATGGGACGCTTTCCTGTCGTATCGGGCACTGCGGCCACTTGTTTAGAGAAATTGCCGCGAACCCTTTCAGGTACCGGGCTACCGGTAGGTCGCTGCTGGCCCGGTTTTGCAGATGCTCGAAGTAAAGGAAATTATTTTATTTCGGCAATTGCCACACGGTAGGTGAGGAGTCGATGGAACTGTGGATGACAAGTTCAAAGATGGATAAGCAGCGCCTTGCTTGAATAAGCTTCACCAGTCTGCGACTCAGCGATTCACCTCTCGCGCCAAAAATTCAGCAACGCTCAGGCAGGTACCCGAACCGTTGAATTGTATGTGGCGAAGCGGCAACAAAACAAGGGTTTACCCTGTGATTTGATTTCATTTTGCGCCGCACCATAAAAAAGCATTCACTGCTTTTTGAACATGACCCCAGTTCATCTAATCAGTCAAGTAAATCCTATGCGTACTGATGACGGCCCGGCTCGCATCTTTTCAACGGATTTCGTTAACGATGCTTCCACGATGCATAGCCATGCATCGTTTAAAGGGGAGGTCGCCGACGACGGTAATTTCGAAGCGTGTGCCTGTATGCTGACAAGAGTCGATTTCAAATGGTTGATGGCCGGTCAAGGGTGGTGGATTGACCCCCATCGCTTGGAGCACGACTGCTTATACGCCGAGGAGGTGCTGAGTTTTGCGCTGGCATCGCCATCTCTCGTATTGCGTGCATGCGCAGCTTCGCTACAGATGCAACTTGGTTACCCGGTTTCTCATTGACTGGCGGCCCTGGCTCGCCAATCGGCTGCTTGCAAGCGTGACTTCGAACAGGAAACTATCGTGGATACCAACTCGACATCACACGGTCTGGAGCGTTTTGTGGAGGCGCAAGACCGGGTCTATGCGGCGGTCAAGGAAGAGCTCGCGGCTGGCAACAAGACCAGCCATTGGATGTGGTTCGTTTTTCCGCAGCTCAAGGCCCTGGGACGAAGCAGCATGGCCAAACATTTCGGCATCGAATCCGGAGGTGAAGCGCTTGCTTATTGGCAGCACCCCGTCCTCGGCAAGCGTCTGAAGGAATGCACGGAACTGGTTTTAGCTGCTGATGGCAAGACGGTCCACGAAATTTTTGGCTCGCCCGATGACCTCAAGTTCAGGTCATGCATGACGCTTTTTGCGCAGGTCGCCCCGGAGGAGCCGGTCTTCAGCCAAGCGTTGGAACACTTTTTTGACGGGAAGCCTGACACAATGACGCTCAGTTTGCTTCAGCCGGTTGCGGAGCATTGAGCTATCGGAGGCTTAAATCAGCGAAAGCAAAAGCGTTTGTTTCTTGGTCAACGCTGCAGGGCTGTCGAAACCCGCAATGGCACTTCCTTAAAGGGCTGTGGTGAACATTCCTATGTTTGCGTGGTTTTCGCGATTCATCGGTAAAAGGGTGACTCTACTTTGCATTTGCTCCAAATTCCCGACGCCGCAGCTGCAGCTTGGCTACTGTTCGTCGGGAAAATGGCTGTTACTGGCAATGGCTATAAATGAAGCGTTTCGACTCATTGCACCATCTGACCACCTGCGGCGTTGACTGAGCGCCGATACAAAACCTTGAAACCCAACCGTTTAGCGGTCTATCCTTGAACAAGACTATTCGCGCTGGGCTTACTTACTTCGCCATCGTGCTCGGTACTGGCTTCGTGCTCGGTGTCTTTCGAGTCCCCTTTCTCGTGCCACGCATAGGCGAGCGCTGGGCGGAACTCGCAGAGATGCCCATCATGGCAACCGTCATCTTCCTCGCTGCTGGCTTCATCCTGCGGCGTTTTCCTGCCATCTGTTCGCCAGCGCGCTGCCTGGCCGCCGGGGTGCTTGCGCTGGCCTTGTCGGTCTGCGCCGAACTCGGCCTTGCCGTTGTCCTCCAGAGCCAGACGCTTGCCGAATTCCTCCATAGCCGAGACAAGGTTTCAGGCTCTGTGTACATTGCCTTGTTGCTGGTCTTTGCAGCTATGCCACGCCTTCGTCTGCGGAGTCATGAGCAAGCCGTGACCAGAAACAGCAAATCCTGACTGGCCAAGGTAATTGGCCTCAACCAGGCCCATCAGCTTTTTAAACTGCGCTGGGTCAGGTTGGGTAGACTGAAGGCCGAAACTGGGAATCTGCCTTGGACGCTCCAACCCTCAACCGCTACCGAGGCGACTTTGTCGCCTGGACGGGTGGGTGCGGGTTCATCGGCGAAGGCGGGGGCGGGGGCGCGCCCATTTCACCGCACGCGCATTACGCCATACAGCTGGCAATTGGCGCGCCGACAGGACTGCGCGTTCAGTTTGGCCGGCGAGGCGAGTGGCAATCCTGCCCGGCAGCGCTGGTTCCTTCACGGGCAACCCACAGCATTGACGTCAATGACTGCGAATGGAGCGCTGTGCTGTTCATCGAGCCGGAGACACCCGAAGGCAAGGCCCTTAGCGCAAGGCTGCAAGGCCGGCTTGAGTTGCTCGATGCCGACTTCGTTGCAGCCACGACCCGGCGCCTGGCCACGGCCTGGCGCATAGAAAGGAACTACGACGCAGTCATTGCCGCGTGCCTTGAACTCGTGCACAACATTTCAGGGACCACCTTGCGCACGCCATCGGACCCGCGCGTGTTGGCGGCGGTGCACTACATCGGCCAACGGGCGGGCCACACCGTTTCGCTGAGCGAGGTCGCGCAAGCCGCGAACCTGTCTGCGGGGCGCTTTCGGCACCTCTTCGTCGAAGAGACCGGCATGCCCTTGCGCACATACCTGTTGTGGCGACGGCTCTTGCAGGTCTGGACGCTGTTGATGCAGGGCCAGACGCTATCGAGCGCAGCCCATGCGGCCGGGTTCGCCGACTCGGCGCACCTGTCGAGGACGGCCCGCTCGATGTTTGGCCTGGCGCCCTCGGCCCTGCAGATGAACGGCCCGCTCAGCGCCCGCTTGCGAATGCCGCAGCATCACCTGGGCTGATGGACCGGGCCGGTGAGCGTGCCCAGGAACGCGGCCAGGTCCTTGATGTCGTCGGCGGAAAGCCGGATGCTTTGCCGCTGCGCGTGGTTTTCACCGGGCTGCGCCAGTTCGCTGTGGCCGATGGCCGCTTGGGGCGAAGCGGCGTAGTGCTGCACCACCGCATCGAGGGTCGAGAACTGGCCGGCATGCATGTAGGGCGGCCGGACCGCCACGTTGCGCAGGCTTGGTGTGCGGAACGCGCCGAGCTGAGCCGTGTCGTTCGCTGACAGGAACTGCAGTTCACCGCATTGCTCCGGTTTGGCGTCACTGTAGCGGCCCAGGCAATTGAATTCGTCGGCCAGGAGCTTTTTGAGCCCTTCGGCGCGACCGCGGTCCGGGTTGGCCGGCTCCAGCGGTGGAACGCCTGTGTTGTGAAAGGCATGGTCCGTGAGCAGCGGCCCGTTGTGGCAGGTCACACACTGCCCCTTGGTCAGGAACAGGCGCAATCCCCGCACTTCCTGCCCGGTGAGCGCATCCTGGCCTGGCCCATCGCCAGCGACAGTAGCCTGGGCGTACCGGTCGAAACGCGATTCACCATAGGAAACGAGTCGTTCATAGGCCGCGATGGCCTTGCCCATGTTCGCAAAGACGCGGTTGACGCTGTTCCGGGTCGCCGGCGCAAGCGCGGCCCAGGCGGCGCGTTCGGCCTGCGTTCCGTTGGGAGACGCATCGCCGGGCAGTTCGCCGACTTCGGGCACCGCGCCGAACACCTTGCCATACGGGTCCTTGTACTGCGCCAGCACCAGTCGGACCAAGCGGACGCGGTTGCCGCCGTGCTCTGCCGCGTCTTCGAGTGGCCCCAGTGCCTGCGACCAGGCACTGTCCTTGCGCCCGTCCCAGAACAGGAAGGGGGCGTGCGCAGCGCCCATGACCGGCATGGTCCGGCGCTTGCCGGTGGCAATTCCCTGGCCGAACTGACGCCCGTCCTCGAACTGCTTGTCGGCCGCGTGGCAGCTGGCGCAGGCGACCTGGCCGTTCTTGCTGAGCCGGGTGTCATTGAACAGTGCACGCCCAAGCGCGGCCGCCTCGGCGCGCTGCTCGTAGGCGTTCGACGCATCAGCGGGCCGCTGGCCAGCCTCTTTCAAACGCATCGAGGCGAGGGCAGTGACTTCCTGAACTGACCACCTGTCCCGCAGCGGCGCCTTCTTCAAATCCTGCGCGGCCAGGGCGGTAACGGCAAGAGCGGCCGCCGCGACCGCCAACGCGATGACGCGCTGGTTCATTGCAGGCTCACGGTCTGCACGGCCGGGTTGTTCACCACCCAGTTGAAGGTGACCTGGTCCGCGCCTTGCGGACCCTGGATGGCCAATTTCACCTCCCACCAGCCCGTCATGCTGAACTTCATTCCGTCCAGCGCGTAGGTGCCATTCTCAACCTCGCGCGTCACGCGAGGTTGAGTGGGCAGCCCGTGACCGTGCTGGGGCATACCGCCATCGACTGCGAACTTGGCGCCATGCACCGGCGTGCCATCCGGCGCAGCCAGCTTCACCTTCCAGCTGTGCATCTGGTTGATGGCGGGCGCCTGAGCAGGGGGCACCAGCGCGACACGGTAAACGTTCGAAACCGAATTCTTCTCCAGTGAAAGGTCCAGGTCCTTGGGCTGCGTGACACAACCGGTCATGAGGGTGGCAAGCGCCGCCAGGGCTGCCGCTGCGGTGAGCATGCGAAGCATGATTTTCTTGGGTGCCGGTGTGTGTGGAGCCCGGGCAGCGTTGAGCGCTTGTTGCAGGTCCTGCGCAATAGGCATGCGCCGAAAGCCACTGACGTCAGCGCCGCCGGTGTTGCCTTCGGGCACGAGCCCAGGGGCCGTGAAGATGGAGGCCGCCACGAGCCGCCAGAGTTGACCGAAGGCCTCGCCGTGCAGGCTGTTGCGCAGCGCAAACCGGAGCATGTGCCAGTGCACACGCACATGCTCGGCGGTTGCTGCTTGCCCGAGCACGTGTGCCCGCTCAAGGTGCTCGAAGGAGGTGGAAAAGTGCCCGCGGGCTTGTGCTGCGTCGGCAGCAGCGATTTCTCTTTGCACACTGGGCTTGATGCGAATGGCGAAGGTGGTCACAAGGTGCTCCAAAGTTGGTTTCGATGCACCTGATTCTTCCTGCTACCTGCCCCTGGGGCTTGAACGAAGGGGCTGTTTTGGCAGCCCTTTTGTTCAAGTCGAAAGCTCTTCCTGCAGGCGGCGGACGGGCCGCAGTGCCAGTCGCTGTCCGGTCGCTGAGGATTAGCTTGCGTTCCGGTTCACGTTGCACTTTGTCTCGCGACGGGGTGCGACCTACTAAGGCGCCAAGCGCCCGGCTGCTTATTAAATTCGCCCTCAGCTTTAGCGACAGTTTTCTGAACGTCCAACTGCAGCGTTGGACGTCATTCGACAGTCTTTTTTTAAAAAGGTATGTGAAAGCTAACCCGTTTAGTCGAGAATCACTTCAGAAACGATTCAATTAAATTCTGTGCGGGTTGCCAGGTTTGCTAGTATTTTTTAATAGCGCAAGATATCCCTACCCCATAGGTGAGAGCGCATTCCTAGCACTCCAATGGAATTCATAGTAGGTATGGGTTCTGACCAAATGAAACGTCCGTTTTAGGTGCTTCGACATCAACGGGTGGGTTTCCGGCTATTTTGTCGTCTGGCATTGGTAATGCCAAGATAGGCGCATGGTTACATTACGTTATGCGTCTTAAAAGCTTCCCAACGCCGCGCACGGGGCAGGCGTTCATGAAGAAAATATTACTTTTCATTATGAAGAGCGCCTTTTGATATTCTCTTTCTCATGACAGGAGAAAATTGTGATTGAGGCTCTCATTGGTGCGGCGGTTGGTGCCCTTACCATTTTTTTTGCGCGATTCATTCGTGGGGAACGTTGGTTGTATTCGTTGGGCCTGCTCACTCTGCCTGGCATCTACGCGTCCTTCGCTCTACAAGCAGGCGAGCATGCTGTGGGCCTCAAGGAAATAATCTACGGTGTTCCGTTCGTCGTCGCCGGCCTTGTATTCGCGTTTGTTAGCGTCCGCCAGTCAGCAGTAGTGGTCGGTGTGTTTTGGCTACTGCACGGGCTGTACGACTTGGTGCATAGTCAGCTCATCACAAACACTGGCGTTCCCAGTTGGTATCCCGTCTGGTGTTTTGCGGTTGATGCTGTTATCGGTTCGTATCTTCTGTGGCTGTCGCGGCGTGTTCCCGATGCAAATCTTCGCCAGGCGTAAGTCGAATCGTTGCCCGTAGGAAGGTTGCAGAAACAGGTCAACGCCTTGAGTGCCTGCAGACGCATACCTTTCGCTCAAGTGGAGCGCCGACAGCAGGCCACCAAGCCCTGTCTCGTGGAGCGCGGTACATTTTTACCAGCAGGGCCTTGGCGTCCTACACGGTCAGGGCTCTAACGTTGAATATCCGCAATTGGTCGGCTCCAGTCAGCAGCGTACTTTAATCGGCCCGTAACGGAGAAATTGAGGCCAACAGTCCATTCTTCACCAATCCCCTTAAGGTATGAAATATGCGTTGTAGCGCTGGTCGATGGCCTCGTAGCGGCTAGGTGCCAGCCAGGCACTCCCGCCCCGCGCGATGGCTGTCGTGTAACCCCAAGCGGCAATCTTTAGGCTGACCTGCGCATCGGCCAGCATGCCCGCCGCCATTCCGACTTCCTTGATGGCGTCAGCGTGCCGGCCGATTCTTTCCAGCCATCGCTCCAGGTGCGGGCCGGCGGCCAGGGTATCGGACTTGCTCCGGTTGCACGTTGGGTGCGCCAGCACGAAGTTGTGCGCCAGGTCGCGCGGGTACTGCGAGAACGGAACGAAATGGTCCACGTCCGCCTCGGTCAATGCTTGAGTGCAATAAAAACACTTGCTCCCGTCAAGCTTGCGAAGTCCCTGGCCCATGGACAGCAGCGACTGCCTTGACGCTGAAAACAGGAAGTCTTCGAGGTCATCGGCCTGCCCGAGAATGCCGGTGTTCCTTCGGTTGCGCTTGATGTGCTCCACCCAGTGCGAGCGCGACAGCTGCTGGACCAGCGGCTGGAATCGCCGCAGGCAGTAGGCCACCCCGGGCTTGAGTTTGAGCTGGCCAGCCCCCGCGCGCTCATACAGGAAAGCATCGGTCATGCCGCCGAAATTTTGCAGGTAATTCACCGGCTGCGCTGATACGGTCTGCGCGACAGACCTCAGCAGCGCCTGGTACTCAGGCAGTATTCGGGCCCTCTGGGGCGAAGCTGCGCCATGCCGAGTCCGAAAGGTCGCGATGGCCGATACCACCGCGGCCTGCACGCCGTTGTTCTGAGTCAGGACGCCCGAGAAAGTGTTGGGCCGGCCCGTGCCGAAGGGGAGCGCGTGCCGCCAGTACATCTGGATAAACCGCTCGGCAATCTGACGGATGGAGACCATGAATTCATCTCCGTCATCGGCCCCCAGCTCGACGGCCAGGTCGGCCAGTGCCATCAAAAGGGCAAACTTGTACGTGGCCGTGAAGTCGCTTTCGGTGAAGATGCGCTGGAGCTTGCCAAGAAACACGAGCTGCTCCTCGGCCGATGGCAGAGCACTCGCTCCCACCGCGCTACCGTCCTGTCCAGTAGTCCGCTTTTTCCGGAATCACCCATCGAACGCCGCCGCGCGGGTCCAGCTGGTCGCCGTCATACCGTGGAATGAGGTGGATGTGCAGGTGAGGCACTGTCTGACCCGCCGCCGCGCCATCGTTGATGCCGATGTTGTAGCCATCGGGCCGGTGTTGCTCGGCAACCAACTCTTTTGCCCGGTCCAGCAGGGCAAAGAGTGCCTCGCGCTCGGGCGCCGTCACTTCAAAGAACGAGCGGACATGGCGCTTGGGAATGACCAGGCTGTGGCCCGGGGACACCGGGTAGCCGTCCAGAATCAATACCGCATGCGCATTTTCCTCAACGATGCGGCTGGCGGGAAGGGTACAAAATGGGCACGGGCTGGGTGCACTTATCAATGTCATGTGTCTATTATTAAAAATGATGCGCTAACCTCCTTACGAGGGTTGAACAGCCTGGCAATATTCCAACGCAACATGCCGTGCCATGGTGCTGTTCGGAACTAAACCGATTTACGTCTTGGCGGACCCAGCCGGTATGGGCCCGGGCCACTCGAAGGCGCGCCTTGCAACGCCATACAAAGCCCAGAGCAGCAGCAACGGAATGACCAGGGTCTGAAGCACGAAAATCACGATGAGCTTAATGATGTCCTCGGTGGCTTGCTCTGCGGCCGCTTTCAGATTCGCAAAATGCACTTTCACATCGGCATTTTTTGATACCCAACCTTTCATTTTCTCCAGCAATCCTTGGCTGTCAGATACCTCTGAAATGGAAGGGTTCAGCTTGCCCACCTGTCCCGAGGTGGCGCTGATTGAGTCTTGGCTCACGGCATAGTCAGCGGCTAGGTACTTCTGCCACAGCGCGTCCGTGCCAAGCGTCACTACTGGAATGGCAAAGCGAAGCATCAGCAGCATCACCAGCAGCCGGGAAAGCAGCGCAGGCGGTCGTGGCTGGCGCCAGTAATACCCTGCCCAACCGAGCGCCGTAATGCTCAGGGCCAGCGATACCAAGGAGTTGCCACCAATGCTGATGAGAATTTTTTGCACTCCAAAAATGACGCTGGCTGCGAGCATCAGGGTGGAAAACTGCTCGACCAGGTCATGGATGGGCCGCAACACCTGCCCCAGGGACAGCGTCACCCCGACGCCTAAGGGCTGAAAGGACGCCTCTGTGCCTTGCGCCACCGAGATGACGGCATTCAAGGCCCTGGCCGCGGCAAAGGTGATGAGCGCGCGCTTCATGCCGGCATCTGCTTGCTGCGCGGCTGGCGCGTCCAAGGGCTTCAGCCAAGCGCAGGCCACCAAGGCGGCGACAAGAAACGCCACCATGACGTTGCGTACGATTTTCATGATTGTGATTCTCAGGGGTTGCCACTTAAGTTGAGCTTGTTTCGCTTCGGGTCTGCTGGCAGGGCGTTTGCCAGCATCAGCGTGGATACGCTGTTCAGCGCGCACCATAGGGCCAGCAGCAGGCCAACGGCCAAAAGCACTTTGCCGATGTCGCTAGCGATATCGACCTTTTCACTGATGGCACGCAGGTTTTCAGCGGTTGCCCGCAAATCCTCCAGCGCTTTGGGCAAGTCCTGTGTGTTGAGCCGCCCGAGTGTGCGCTCGACCTCGTCGACCACTTTGAGCGCATCCTGGTTGGTGGTAACAAACGCTGCGCTCAGGTTTTTTCCGTCTCGGCCCATGGTGACCGATATATCGAGCAAGGTCTGGCTGACCGCCTTGATGTCCTGGGCCTGCGTTTTCAAATCCTGCGCGTACTTCTCAAGGGGGCGCGACATTTTGACGACGGGTTTCATACCATCCATCTCAATGCTGGTCGGAACGGAAAAGAGCAACCCCTCGCTGACGGATTGGAGGGTGCCGCCAAGTTTTCCAGAAACCTCTGATGCTGCGCGCATGTTCCCGGCATACTGGGGAACCAACTTGACCTGGTTCTCTGCAGCAACCCGAAGTTCCTGAAGGAGGACTCGCGTCGAAACAAGCATCTTTCCTGTCTGCTCGATGAGTCCTTGCCTGGCTTCGACGGTCTCTGCCGTTCGGCCAACCACGTTGGACACCGCCCCAATGGAGGCCGCGACAGAATGGAAAAATTGCCCCAATGGAGCTTGGGATACTGCATATCCCCAGACAATCGCCCAGGCAAGCGCAAGGCTGACAAGCAGCTGAAGCGACGCCAGGATGATTATCCAGCTGTTCTTTCCTCTCATTTACGCACCACTCCAAACGGGTCGAAGTGAACGTGCCAAAAGACAGGCTGTCAATTGCGCCACCTGCGCGGAATTATGCCCGCCCAAAACACCGGTTTGCAGTTGCGCTCGCATCGAATGCTTTCTGTGTTGATTGAGCGCTGGAGTATTCAGGTATCGGGTGACAGGTGGTGTCGTTTTCCGCGAAGGCCTCAGATATCTTGTTCGCCTATGACGACGGTAGGCTCTTTCCTTGAAGCGCAAGGCCTGCGCTTGAAGTAGCTCCGGTGGCGAAGGAAAAGCCAGAGATAGATGGCGATGTTGATGGCAACGACCATGGCAGCAAGTACGAACTGAACCTCGCGCGTCAAGCCTGAAGGATAGATGACGCCGAGCAGGTAGTGCTCCACGAAGCTGGCTGCGTAACCCGACTGGCCGGCCCGAACACGAAAACCGTTCTCGATAGAAGTGAGCGGGCACAGGCGCCCCGTCAGTTCTACAAAGAATGCCCAGGCCATTGCTGGAAGATGAACCAGCGGCATCCAGCGCCACCTGATGGCCAGCGCGCCGCCAAAAAGGGCAAACACGATGAATACCAGGTGCAGCAGCAGGACGCCGTCAGCTACAAAACGAAAGTACATCGGCAGGCAGTATCAGGGGTAAACACCAACCAAGATGGCCAGAAGCATGGCTAGTGCAAGTTGCTCGCGTTTTATTTGGTTCATGGGGGTCAAATTTATGCCGCTGCCAAGATTGTTTGCTGATAAGAGCAGCCTGCATCTGTATTTTTGCTTTAGGGAAGGTCTTAATAGGTACACAGCCGAGCTTAGAATTTCCGCACTAGATTCTCGGTCAGGATTCACCGCCAGCCAGTGAAGCGGGCTCTTGGTTGAGCATTTCCAACATTGTGCAGCAGAAGAGGAATTTCAAATGGCAAAAGACTGGCGACTGGAAGATATTAGCGAACTGTGCGACGAAGAAATTCGGACTCTCCGTACGAATGCCGAATGTCGAGGAGGGGCCTGTGTTATCGCACTTTGCAACACTGTACTGGCGAGTCGCGGCAACTCCAGGTCGACTCGCAATCGGCGCCCGGTCGCGACTCAAAATGGGCACCCTGAGATGAACTCTAATGCCGTTGACCTGGTAGCCGACTTATTTCGCGGCTTGCCGATAGCAGCCAACATGCCCAATGCCGTGCGTCGCCAGCAATTACAGGCGCGACCTATTGAAACGCTCGGAGAGCTTTGGAGGTTGTTTGTTGTTTGTGGTTTTTCATCTCAAGAAAATTCATCGGAAAACGGACCTCTCGCGAACTTTTTTCGTAAAGATGGGCCATTGCTTTCGTTAGACAGGGTAATCAAGGATGGCTCGAAATTAGAGTGGGTGCTTGCTCAATTAGTTGGGTTCGGGCTTCGCTTTACACCCAACAAAGCTCTACTCGTTACGGGCAACCTTCCGTTTTTTGCTCAATCCGGTTCTTCGAGCACTCGCCTGGACTCTCTTTCTCAGTCCGGTGGACCGCTATCTTTATTCGGACGCTTATCCCTCGATGGCTCGTTGCGGGACAGTGATAGAGAAATTGCACGGTCTGCAACATTCAGCGCCGCACTGCAGGACGTGCCCTTTCCGCAGATTGGTCAGAAACAGCTGCGCAATATCCTCGTGAACGGCGGCCTCAGCCGCAACGTTGTTCCGCTCGACTCCCGCTGGATGAATTTCCTACGTCCAGCATTTAAGGGTGGGAAAATAAAAGTCGAGCGGTCTCGATATTTGGTCTACGAACAGCTATTAAGAGATGCACTAATCAGCGTAATCGAGCAGAGACCCGACCTAGAAAATTTGGCTATCGTGGATGCAGTAGTTTTTTCGATTAAAGACCAATCAAGCACGGACGCATTGAGGCCGACAGCTTGGTTTGGCGCTGCCGAGGTGCTCTGAGATGTACGGTAATGCAATTTCTTGGTCAAAATTGTTGTTCTATTACTCCAAAAATTGAAATCAAAACATGAAAGTCATTTACTGTGTCCCGATTGCCGACCGCACCTTCGCATTTGGCCCATTTTTGGCTGACTTTCTAAGAAGGCGGTTTTTGTTCTTGAATTGGCGACTGTCCCTGAGATTCTCAGTTTCACAATCAATTGAAAATACAAGAACAACGCTACACGATAAACAGCAGCGGTCGGTCCAAGTCAGCAGTGTGAGAAAATCGAGATAATGCATTAAAAATATTATTAAATAATAAAATTTAATAATATTTAGTTCTTAAAAAATTAGTGCATTATTTTTTGATAACATCAAACAAGAAATCAAATTTGGCTACTTTCGTAACATTTCCCGCTTGGTCAAACTTGACAGGAACGTTATATATCATTGCTCGTACGTACTTGGTATTTTTAAACATTTCTCTGTACGCGTTGTCATTAGAGATGTTTCCGATGTCAAAAGAGAGTATTCTTTTCTCGATAATGCCAGGCAAACTCTCATAGTTTTTATCAAGCAGTTTTAAGTTTCTCGCTGCTCCCAGTGCTACTGCTCTGTCCATTGCCCATCCACGGCTTTGCATGGAATCGAGTTGTGTACCAGCAAAATCTATGATGTCTTGTTTGAGTTGAGCCTGATAGCTATTGCCTGCATCGTCAACCAAACGAATGGCCACTTTTTGAAAGCTGACGGCCTGTCCGCTTGTATTTGTTACTTGAACTTCAAAGACTGGAAGACTAACTAGAATGCTTCTAATTTTGCCATTTTGCTTGGGATTGCTGGGATTCCAATAATTATAGGAAGCAAATAAGCTCTCGGTAGTAACAGCCTTTTCAAGCATTATTGGCTTGAGACTAATTCCAACGTCGTCAGAGAAGATTTCATCTCGGCTCGACTGATTTACTCGAAGGTCATATTTGACTATTTGAACAACTGGGCGAGGTGGGTTGCTGACGCATGCCGAGAGAGTTAGTGAGAGTATCACTGCTGCTATTGATTTCATCTAATGACTTGTGTGGTGAAAATTTGGATAGCCAACTTAAGGCGTGATTCGGAAGGCATCTCGCAATGCTAAATTTCAAGTGCTATTGACATGCCGTTTTAACTCATCCCATTACACACATCTTTTGCCGATTAGCCTTGCGTACGTCATCATGTGCAAAGATTTGCTTAAAAATTAAGCAAATCTTTGCGATTTGGATAGTTTTTAGGCACTTACGCCGGGATAAACCTTTGGCCATCCTGTACCAACGCATGGGTAAATCTCCCGAAAAAGTGCTCTAACCTGTTGTTTTTAAATGAGAAAAAAGATGTGTGTAATGGGATGGTTTTAACTAGTATTGCTATTAGCATTTTCTAGCAGACTCTTGGGCTAACAGCTAGTTATTTATAGTACATAACGACAAATGTCATATCCATGAAATGGCTGCAACATTGATGAGTTCTACTTAATTGAAGTACACCATGTTACATCCTGAATTGAGCTTGCGAAATAAATACTACGTTCATTTTTTAGGTCCAGACTTGGTTCAACAGCCTCAGTTGTCGGAGTTAGCAGGCTTCTTTCAAATGAGCGCGGTGACAAGGCAGGCGATAACGAAGAGTCCGAATTTGAAGCCTCCCGACAGGATGCTCATCCAAACCGAATAAGCTCCAAGTTTCATGCAAACCAAGGCGAAACCGGATACAAGTAACGACAACCAGAACATACTTTTTCTCTTCAATCAGTTGACCAGGAACGGGAGCATTGCGCTGTCCAATGACAGATAGTGTCGTTTTCCGCCAAGGCGCTCAAGAGCTTTTCCGCTCGAGAGGAACGTCTGCTTTTCGGCTTTGGTCAAGGCCTCAGTCTGATATGTGACCGGCTTCCTGCAAAATCTCCCCATGGCCAACATCTTCCTCACCGTCCCTTTCAAGGACAAAGACGCCGCCAAAGGTCTTGGCGCCCGGTGGGATGCCGCTCAGCGCCAATGGTTTGTACCCGATGGCCGCGAACTTGCGCCTTTTGCTTTGTGGCTGCCGGCGGGTTTGGTCCCGGCATTGAACTCAGGAGACGTTCTTTCGATTCCGGACGAGCCTGGAACGCCTGCTATGCCCGTCAGAAATGGCGTTTCCCTGTCCAGTCTCCTGGGCGATGTGTCACGGGCCGTGGCGCAGGCCTACAAGGCCGGGGTCTGGACACTGGTCGAAGTCGTCGAGCTCCGGGCCAACGGTGGCCATGTCTACCTGGAAGTGTCCGAGCGCGACGCCCACGGGGCGGTGCTGGCCAAGGCCCGGGCCGTCATCTGGCAGTCAACGGCCAGCGCCATCCTTCCGGAGTTCGAGCGCGCCACCGGCGCCCAGCTGGCGCCTGGCATCAAGCTCCTGGTGCGGGCCCGGCCTGTCTTCAAGGCCCAGTACGGGTTCAGCCTGGATATCGATGCCATTGACCCGGCGTACACCTTGGGCGAGCTGGAGGCGCGCAAGCGCGACATCCGGACGCGGCTTCAGGCCGAGGGGGTGTTTGCCGCCAACAAGAACCTGCCGCCGCCCTGGGACTTTCATAACGTCCTGGTGGTCTCGCCCATGGGCGGGGCCGGCCTGGGCGACTTCCAGGCCGAGGCTGACCGGCTGCAAGCGCATGGCATTTGCCGCTTCACGTATGCCTTGAGCCGCTTTCAGGGGGAAGGCGCCCCGGCGGAAATACGCGATGCATTGCAGGCAGCCCTGGGGCAGGGGACTGGAACCGTCGCAACCCCGTTCGATGCCGTGGTCATCATCCGCGGCGGCGGCGCTGTCAATGACCTGGCTTGGCTCAATGATTACAGTTTGGCGCGCCTCGTGTGCGACCTGCCCATTCCCGTGCTGACCGGCATCGGCCATGAGCGGGACACCACCCTGCTCGATGAAGTGGCTCATGCCCGGTACGACACGCCGAGCAAGGTCATTGCCGGCATCGAGCAGCGCATCCTCCAGCGGGTCGACGAGGTCAAGGCGAACTTCGAGCAGGTCTCAGCCCTGGCGGCCCGGGCCAGCCAGGCAGCCAGGGAGCAGGCCGGCAAGCTCGACATGACCGTGCGGCTGGAGGCCTTGCGGCATCTGGCCCAGGGCAGACAAGCGGCATCGCAGAGCCTGGCAGCCATTCGCATCGATGCCATGCAGTGCATGCGGTCGGCCGCTGAACAATCGCGGGATGCCTTGCAGGCCGTCAAAACTAAAGTGTTGACGCAACTGGCTGATGCCAAGCGCGGCGTCCCGGCACTGTGGAGCCAGATTGCCCTGGGCAGCGAGCATGCGCTTCGAACGGCCTCGGCAGAAGGCGATTCGTTTATTGGCAGCGTTTTGGAGCGCGCCCGGCAGGATGCGTCACGCGCAAGGCAAGTCAGCAGTGACGCATTAAACACAGTCTCGAATTCGGCCAAGCTGCTTGTTCGGAAAGCTGCGACCGATTCACAAGCCTTGATACGAGAAATCGCTGGGCAGGGGCCGGAAAAAACACTTCAACGCGGCTTTGCCATCGTGCGAAACCAAAGCGGCAAGCCGCTAACCAGGGCCTTGCAGGCAAGGGACGGCGCAGCTATCGAAATCGAGTTCCAGGATGGCCGGGTTGCGGCCATCACACAAAAACGCCTTTAAGGAAAAAATGGCAATCGAATCGTTTAAAGAAGCGTATGGGGTGCTGCAACAGCACGCCCAGACGCTGCGCAACCAGCGCGAGCCGAACATCGACGACTTACTGACCATCGTGACGGAGTCGGTGCAAGCATACAAGGTCTGCCAGCTTCGAATCGAAGCGGTTGAAAAAGCGCTTGAAAAGGCCTTGAGCGACACGCAGGCGCCACCCAGCAGCAGCCTGCCTGCGCTCAAGACCCCGGCGCCTGCAGCCATCGCAGATGACCCGGATGATATTCCGTTCTAGCCGAGGACACCGAAAAAGGGAACCTGCCAGCACAAGGCCGTGGCGCCTGTCAAAATTCCAGCGGACAGCCATCGTCGAGGTCATCGCGTCGGCTGGCCTGGTTGGCCTGTTGGTGCCGGCTCTGCTCGTGCGCCCTAGGTTCGACCGCCTTACGCTTGCGGGCCACATGGTAGGCGGTGAGCACCTGGCTGGCCACCAGGTCAAGCGCCGGCCGGACCGTGCCTTCACGGTCTGTCCATGTCTTGGGCGTCAGGCTGCCGGCCAGCGCCACGGCGTCGCCGCTATCGAGCGCCAAGAGAGCCGTGCAGGCCGACTCACTAAAGGCAATGACGTTCACGAACACATCGGTGTCACCCGCATGGACACGCACCTTGGCCGTCACGAACGACTTGCCGGTCTTCGCCATCTTTTCGGAAGCCTGGCCCTGCAGCTTGCCGGATATCAAAGCCTCAATCATCGGGTGGCTCCAGAGGTGAAGGTTTTTGGGCTGTTTCAATTTTCTTCAGTGTATTGCCAGTGCTGACACATGCCCTCCAAGCTCAGCCCCAGTTCGCCAACGCGCCCTTCGCAGGGCGGGGGCACATTGCAGGCAATGAAATTTCCAGAGAAGCAACACGCGGCTTGGTCGGGCTCTATTTCAAGAAGTCAGGAATCAGTCGGGCTCGTTCCGGTACGTCAAGCCGTAGGTCACACATATCGCGCGGTGTGGACCGGTGACTCAATCATCCCCGGTGGGTTGCTTTTTCTTCGATGGCTTGGCTTTTTTGGGTTGGCGAGCAGCCAGTGCCACCTCCAAGGCCAGACGAGCCCAGGGCGCCATATCACGGGCTGACTCCATGGCTTCATCGGGCGCGCTGTAGTAGCCCAAGCTTCGTGTCTTGCCCTTGGCCTGGTAGGTGAAGCGTTGGCAACCTGCCGCTTCAAATACGGCGCGGGTATCCGGGCCAGCCTTGAGCCACAGCGTCGCGCCCTGTCCCAGGTCTGCCAACAATCCCAGCGTGAGCCCGTCGGTGCTGATGCCGTAGCCTCCGAACATGTGCCGCGCCGTGCATGGGCCGGCTGCGGCCAAAAGCTCGCAGCAGTATTGGGCAAACTCGTCAGGGCGTGCGGTCATGGCAAAAGTTTAACAATTCAACCACAGGCGTCCCTGTTCAGCCTGCCGGTAGCAAAAAACGCTCCACTCATTGGTGATGAAAGTTTGGGACTATATTGCCCTGATACTTTTAACCTGTAGAGCAAGGAAAAATGGAACGCGAAGAATTTACCCAAATCCTCGCCAGAGAAGGATTTAAAGAAGTGGTGACGGTGACTCGGGAGCCCGATGGATTCCTTGACGCGCACACGCATCCTTTCGAAGCGAAAGCGCTCATCCTCCGCGGCGAATTGCAAATAAAAACAGGCAGTGCAGAGCAGACCTATCAGGCCGGCCAGGTGTTCCATCTATTCGCGGACGAGCCGCATTCCGAAACCTATGGGCCAGAAGGCGTCGCGTATCTTGTGGGCAGGAAATGACAGGAGGCTCCTGCTGGGAATGTCCGGTCAGGGCAGGCCAAAGCCGGAAGTCTCAACGGCTTTGCAATTGCAGCCAAGGGTTCGTAAAGATTTGGAGAAATAAAGCGCTGATTTGTATTTCGTCTCTGCGTGCAGAAAAAGGTATCTGAGGTAACAAATGCGCCCCTCCGTGCGGGAAACTATTTTTTGTCATCGTCACCTCTGAGTCGCAAACAGGAACACAAGTGAGCCCGGTTTACGATGCATCATGGATGAACTGAAAAATCTCGAGTCCCTCGGGCTGGTCTTGCCCAGTCCTGCTTACATTATTGGCGCCATACTGTTCGGCATCGTTGGCTACGCCGCTTTCAGGCGGGGCCGTAAAACATCGACATCCTCACTGACATGGACTGGCGTGGCCTTGATGGTGTACCCGTATGCTGTACCGCAAACGTGGCTGCTCTGGGTCGTTGGCGTGGCTCTGTGCGGCTGGCTTTATGCCAAGTGGAACTGACCCGTTGAACCCGACTTTTCAAGAAGTGATGGCGCCAATCGCGCGAGATTCGCGTCTTGAATAAAGAGCGTGAGTGCTTCGGTTCGCCATGCCTCCGCATATGCCTATTTTTTGAGCATCCCCGGCATAGCCAATGCTGGCGCCATGTTGGCGAGCTATTCTGGTTGTTATCCACCGCGTAGATAACACTTTGGAGGGGTAACTTTTGGCCCCTGGCTCGGTTGCATCCCTTTTGATGTTCGCAAACCTTGGTTCCATTCAGGATTGCCGGGCTGCTTGGTTTTATGTGACGTTGCATGCAATTTGAGGGCAGGGCACTCAATGGCTGGTCTTACCACTTTCAGTGCTATCAATAACGTCAAGGCTGGTACGGTAGGACGTCCGTCTCACCGCGGCTGAAAAGTCGTCCATGTCCGGTGCTATGTTCAAATTACCCTACATCTCATGGGCGCTCACCAGGGTCTCTCTGCGACCCATGACCCATTTCACCCCCTGCAAAATAAGGACCCTTATGGTCGCTGCTTACAAGCCACGTTTTACGCCCATTTCCTATGACGGCATCGATATCAATACCCCTGCGGCGGAACTGCCCGAATTCCTGGAACGGATTGCCGAGCGGGGCGGCTACGACCCCCGGACTGGAAAGCTCACACCGTTCAAGAGCATCAGCGATGACTTTGACGAATGCATGATTAATCAGATGCTCGACAGCATGACCGCAGCAGTGGAAGCCGGGCTGGGAACACCCGCCACGTTCTTCAAGGATTTTTTTACAACGGAACAAGATGTGCAAAACTTTGCCGATGCGCTGGATGACTATTCAGCGGAGGAAACTTTCTGGGTCAATGACCGGCACTTCAACGCCTTCATCCATGCCACGAATTCGAGCGAAGAAAACGCCGTGACCTATCCTGCCATGGCAGGTCACATTCGCGAACTGTTCGAGAGCGAACGTGAGAAAGCCAAAAAGACTGCGAAACCCACTTACAAGAAAAATGTAAATTGAGCGTGCCGGGAGATTTTTAATTTCATTAAGCCGTTTTTTGGCATCTTCAACTCCTGTGGCTCTGCTCACGATGAGCAGGCGTCAGCCCCGGTCTCACCACACCCCTTATCAAGGAAGAGAGCTTTAACAACATGCGCCCAGAAATAGCAGAGCATCTCGCACAGGTCAGCGCATGGCTCGATGAGAATGTCGTCAGCTACCCGACGCCCGCAGCCATTACGCTTTCCGACATCCAGATGAACTGGACTGACTTGTCCGGTTCATTCATTTTGTCCCTTGATGGCAAGGAAGTGCCTGACAGATTCGTCTTTTCACTGGACGGCACGGAATGGCTCAAGTTTTTCATGCCCATGTTCACATCCCCCTTGGGTGCGCCTGCCAGCTATGCGGCGGTTGAATTCACCGAAGAAACCCGGGTGGCCATGGAAGATGGGCTGCGAATCCTTATGCCAAAACTGGCGGGATTTGGGCAGGACCGCGTAACGGGTGATTGGGTTCATCAGTCAACGCCTTGGGAGGCGCGAGTCATGGACACGAGTGCATTTGAGCAAGCCCGGCAACGCATTGAAGTTGGCGGCTATTCGATAACGGTACCGACAAAGCACATTTGAAGTGTCAGGTCGGAAAGGCGTGAAATGTCCAGGAAAATCGGTTCATTGGCGGCAAATCGTATGCTGGCGAGGCGATATGGTCATGCAGATAAATTTGCTCTCTGTTGAAATTGTCAGGTAAAAAAGGTATCAGGTTAACGAGCATCCAAACAGATATGGCGTAGTAAACAGTTATTTCCTGGGCCATTTCATGCTGTTATGGTCAGCTTATACTGCCGCTGAGTTAGTATGAAGTATCTTTCTGATTCAGAATCAGAGTAGAAATACCTATAATCTGATTTTTACGTTACTACGAACTCTACCTATGACACAAGCAACCACACTACAACAGCAAATCCAGGAAGCCGAGGCTATCGTCAAGGAATTGCGCAAGCAATTGGATGAAGAGCGAAAAGGTGAACGCATGCAGGCCGTCGCTTCAGCCAAAGAACTAATCAAAACCCACGGGTTGACCGCTGCAGATTTAGGCTTTTCAGGTAAGGGCTCATCAGCCAAACGTCCAGCCGGTGACAAACGCGGTGTGGTCGCGGCCAAGTACCAGGACCACGAAAGTGGAAAAACCTGGACGGGACGAGGTAAATCTCCTGCCTGGTTGGCGGCGCAGCTGGCAGCAGGCTACACTAAAGACGACTTTCTTATTAAAAGTTAAACCTTTCGCAGGTACATCTTACAAAGCGATATTTGTGCTGCTTTATAACGAATAACTTTTTAAGAAGTGGCCAAAGTATTTTTCGCTTCAGTTTGATTTAAACTATGATGGCGTCAATTCCCTGAAACAGGGAAGGGGGATTTGGCGTATTTTTTATTGATGAGCTGTGCTCCGTAAGGCAATCGGGTGTGGTTTAGCGAGAACCTGGGGTCATGCAAAAGTGACAGGCCCGGATTTTCTAAGCGGCCGAAACTGCTTACCTGTTTTAAAGGGGCTTGCTGGAGTCGCAAGGCTCTTTATGCATGACTCCTCTGCCTTTCCTTGATATCTCTCGAAATAACCAGCAGTTGCTTGTCCTTGTTCGCGGCCGATTCAAGCAACTCCCCGACGGTAGCGCTTTGCTTGGCTTCGCGTCGTCATCGGTCAGCCAGCGCACCAGGACATTGATGCCCAGTGCGGGCATCAAGCCGAGCCCATGCTCATTTCCTCAATAGACACGCTGATACCGGAGGCAGTTGGGAGCATGCCCTTGAGGTCAAGGATGGATTTGTTCTTGGCCCGCAGCAGCACCGTTCCATTGGGCATCAGGGTGAGCGTGAGCCGGTCATGGTCAACCAAGCCCAACGCCCGCCGGATGTCGGCTGGGATGGTGATTTGGCCCTTGCTGTTGAGGGTAGATTGGGACATCAAATACTCCTTGCAGTAATTTAAATGTGTGGATTTTGGTGCACAACGTCAATGGTGGAGTCTGATGATGCGACCGCTTGTTCGCTTCAACGAAGAATTCTTCAAATAATTTTGAGAATCGGTCTAAATAAAGAAAGCTATATAAACCGCATAGCTATTTCCTTGTAGCCACTCAGTTTCGAGTGGCATTTCAAACAAGGAAACGCCAATGCCATCGACCACCTTCTGCCCAACTTCCGTCTCCGCTCCTCAACTTTCTAGCGTGCTTCGCAAGCGCGGCAAAACGCCGACGACCGTTGACTTCCTCAAGCTGGCCAAGGCTGCGGCCTGGTTCGATACCGACGAGGAAGCCTGCGAAACGCTTCAAAACGCTGGGTTTACTTGTACGCCGCGGGTTGTTGAGAAGCTGCTGAGCGCTTCAAAATTTATTTGGATGACATGTGCAAACCAAGCGCACGACATCTTTTTGAAGAGTTTAGGCGACGCTCCACAACTAACCTGCCGACTTCCGCGCCTGCGCAATCGTACGGGCCGTTGCTACGAATTGGCATATCGTGGCTGCTGTCAAGGGAACAAATGGACGGTGATACATGGCGAGACCATCGGGCCGCATGGCATTGGGCGGATGGGTCATGCGTGGCTTGAAAACAATGGCTGGGTGTATGACCCGGTGTTAGACCGAACCATGCATTCTGATGTGTACGTCTTGCTTGTTGGCGTCCTTGTATTCAAGCGGTTTACGGTTTGGGAAATGCACAATGAAGCTGCTAAATGCGGACATTACGGGCCATGGTGAGGACTGCTGGTAAATAAAGTGAAGCCCTGGCGTGATTACCAAGGCAAAAAACGGGGGTCCGGTGCTCGGTTACGAGCGCCGCTGACTGGCATCACGGCCGCAGTGGTGGGCGTCATCGTGAACTTGGCGGTCTTGTTCACCTACCACGTGCTCCAGCCGCAAGAGCTGTCGGGTCATTTCGAGTGGGCATCCGCGCTCATGGGCGCGCTGGCGGCGCTGGCGCTGTTCCGCTTCAAGGTGGGCGTCATTTCCGTCGTGTTGGCCTCTGTCCTGGCTGGGCTAGCGCTGACGTTTTTGCGGCCGGTTTTCTCTTAGGAGGTTCATCATGAAGTGGATTACCCGTACAGGACTTCGACCATGCATTTGGACAGCACCATCACCGAAATTGGAATTTAAAGCGCTTTAAATTCCATTTCCTAATACTGCCCCGGAGTGCTTTGTGGGCACGGTATCGTTCGCAGAAAAATCAAGTAGCTGCATGAAAATCGCATAAAGCCGGTCCCGTTGCTCAGGCGGCTCCTTTCGGTCAAGTTCGCGCGCTATATACAGCGCTCGCGGGCTTAGCGTAGCTGGCTCCATCTCGCCATCGCCCGTAGCCAACCAGAACGCATCCACGCCGCACGCCCGCGCAAACTGCACCGTATAGGCACTGCCCGTCCCGACTCGGCAGGCCTCCGAAATTGCTGCCTGGGACAGGCCCGCCGCACTGGCAAGCTGGACTTGCGTGAGCCCAGCATGCTTATAGGCTTGTTTCAGCCGTAGTCCGTAGGTTGTTTCCATAACTTGATTAGGTTTGGCCATAATAAAATGAAATCTATCAATATAAATAAGTTTTATTGTATTATTGAACGCATGTGGAAAACCTCGGTCATGCAACTCCTGGGATTAGGCCTAACCTAGCAGGCTAGTCAAGGTGTCATGCCGAGCCGCTTACTCCGCATCCCCTCAAGTACCCTCAATTCCCTCCGGATAAAAGCCTGTGCGCCCGCTACCTCTTGTGCCTGTGAACTCAATAGGTTTGAGCACCTTCGCCGTCTCGGCGCGAATCTCCTCATTCTCTAGAATTACGACTTGCCCCGGCCCCTCCCACTTTGCAAGCCAGTCATAGAAGTTATCCGTAACCGTTGATAGCGCGACATCATTCGAGTCAGTGAGCGTAGGGTCGGCATAAGCTTTCAAAGGTGAATCGATGACCACTACTCCGAGATGTGGATAATTACTTTCAAGGCTGTTATGAAGCATAGCAACAGTCATTGCCGTCAAAAATATGGCTCGTTTGCCCGCGCCATAGCTTAAACGTGCTCTTCCGTCAATGACTAAATCACAAGCGGCCGGGTCCAGGACGACGGTTTCAACTGATGTAAAACCCCATTCCGTTAACAACGCTTTGGCAAGTTTTCCGACAGCAAGGGCTGCGGCTCCCGTTTCGCGGTTCACGCGGATATGTGGTCGAATCTTTAACTTTCCTAAGCGGTCGACTTCAGCGTTCAGTCGCTCCATCTCATCGAAAATGGCCAACTGCGCTGAAAGTTCACTTCGACGAACCGCGAGCGTCTTCGGGTCTCCTGAAAATTCCAAGCGAATTGCGGTCAATTGCTGTATCTCGTGATTCTGCAGGGTGGCAAGTTCCTGGCTGTAGCTTGCTTCCGACAGTTTTAAAGCAGCTACGCGTCCTCGTTCGTTCTCAAGTGACACCAGAAGCCCGCACCTCAGTATCCTAATCTTCTCGGCCTCAGCCGCGATGGCCTCGCGATAGCGCTGAGGGCGGCCCGGATTCAGTTCCTTTAGGTCAACTTGTTGCTCAATGGGTGTCCCACACAATGGACAAGGAGTTTCGGGGAGCGCTTGGAAGAAAGCGATGCCTTCACTACTTGCACCCAGCCTCTGAAGGTCACTCAAGTACTTCTTGTCGAGTAACTGAAACCGTTCAACCATCGACGCGGAATGACCATACGCAGACGTAGTCTGGAATAGATTTTCTGATGCGGTGGTGATTTGCGAACGTAATTCTTTCAACTGTGAAGCACGCGCTTCATAATGGCTTGACATAGCGGATAGTGCCGTATCTACATGTTCGAGTGCCTCAGCCACATCATCCCGAACTGCGTTACCGGGAAGTCCCACCTGAATTCGTTTGAGTCCGTCCTCGGCAGAGCTAAGTTGCCCCTTAATGCGTTCAACCTCTGCTGTCGTCTTCCGAAGTTCGATACCAGCGTCATCGTCGCCTGTAAGAAAAAGATTGAAAGAGCTTATATGCTTTGTGGCCGAGAAGCCAGTGCCGCTCGTGCCGTCCTCACTGATAACTGTAGGCTGGGACAGCAAGAACCAGTGACGGAGGTCGTCACCAGTTATGTCACCCTTCTCACTGGTCGAGCGGAGTACCTTTTTTCCCTTTGCCCCCGATAGCTGAACCAATAACTCACCCGTATTGACATCTAACCTCTCCGCCGCGACATTGGCTACTGTATTAATCTCTCTGACGAAGACTGCATCTGCACCGCCAGCCAAGCCCCGGTGCACTACGAACTCACAGTTTCCGCTCAAGAAAGTCAGCGACAGCGACTGATAACCTTCAGATTCTGGAAATGTCTTAGGCAGCTTATCGCCACCGAGCATGTACCAAAGACAGTCTCGCAGATATGACTTGCCAGTATCGCTAGGCCCGCGAATAAGATTTCGATTCGGCGCGAAAATAATCTCTGCAGTCGGTAGATTTGACCCAGTAGCGGCCAGTCGCGTTAGGACAATTGCCATTGGTTCCCTCTCTTAGCCATCGTCACTTCCAGTTCAGCACCCCATAGATGGCCGTTCGCTGCGAACCGGTCTGTAAGGTCTGTCGAGTCGAACTTCGAAAACTCAGAAGCTGCCCAACGGCAGCGAGTCTCCAGCTCAAGGAAGTAGGCGGATGTTAGTGAGCCGACCATGGCTAGCGCGCTAGCACCAGCAACATATGTGATGCCCGTTTCGTCTAACGTCGCGTCAACCAGGCCCCGCGTACTCATGATGTAGAGACCTTGTTCTATCAACTCTCTTCTACTGAGCAATTCACTGCCTCGATAAGGCACCGGCGTATGCAAGCTGCTGGGTCCCGAAAGGTCGCCCGAGTAGACGATAGCGTAATCTAGCAAGACAAGCTTTTGCAAGTCTGCACCAAAGGGACGCAGCGAACAAAGCAGGTACACCATTCGAAGGCCGAGCTCGAACGGCGAGTTAAAGACCGCAATTGGAGAAGCCTTGCTCATTTGAGCCATTTCATTTTGTTTTCATTGACTAGGTGGTGGCACGTACCAGGCAAGTCGCCTCCGCGCAAGCGCGTCGACAACTTGCTATCCGTCACGCCGAGTTTAGAAACGGTGTTTAGCGCCACCGTTAGCCGGTCCATTCCGGTTTTGAGAGCAACGCTGTTTACGCTTGGCTTGATGCCACTCAGCACCATTGCCAGCAGTCGGTCAAATTCATCTTCCGTGTATAGGTCTCGGCTAAAGCGTTTCAGGCCCTCAGCACAGTAGAACGCCGCACGTTGCGATTCAAAGTCGTCCGCGTACGCTAAAGCCGCTTCAACGTCAGCAAGGGTCATCGGTGTCGCGCTGTGCTCACTGTAAACCCGGATGAGCTGTTCAATGTAAACCTGCTCGTGGACCCCAGGCGCGCCAGGCATTGTTGGGTCAGCGCCCCGCTCCGTCTCAATGCCAAAGCGTTCGAAGTGCAAACCCTGGTCTAGTGCATGCCAGGCGAGTAGGTCTCTGACAAGACACTCGCGTATCCTACTGAAGTCAAACGCCGATACAACAGCCGTGACGGCGGGTGTCAGTTCCGCTGCCTTCAATCCTTTGTCGCCCGCAGCCCACTCACGCAGAAATTGCTCTTTCATTCGCACAGGGGTAGCCAACAAATCATGTAGGGTTACCCCGGCGTTCTTCGGAGAGCAGAAGTAGTAATGCTTTGGTTGCGGGTACGTGCCGAAAGAAAGATGCTTGAAGAACTTTGCCAGTTCAGGAAAGGCATCACCGGGAGTCAGCCCGTGGTCATAGTGCTTGGCCTGAAAGAGGTCCCAGCCATCCTGCTGAAGTGGCTGTATAAGACGGGCTTCAATGTCTCGACCTCCATCGCCAGCGCCCCCAAGTTGCTTGACTTGCACGTAATGTGTTTGGCCCCGCAGTGGCCTAAGGAAGCATGCTGCCTCAATGAATTTCTCCCATTCGTCGGGGGAGAAGTGCATGACCTGAGCGGCAGGCGGCATGGCGCCCTGCCTGACAACAAGCTGGTTCTTCCGTGTTTTGCGAACTTTCGTCGTGCTCGTTGCCATGTGCGCCCTGTTGAGAATGAATGTATTGTTGCATCTATCCGACGGAAATTAGATTGGTTCAAAGGCTGGGAAAAACTCACTTGCAATGTATTGCCTACCGAAAGTATTGGCCTATTCAGAGTGTGGCTCTCGCGGAAAAATTTTAAGAATGGGTTTCAATTCGACCCTTGAGCTTTGGTGAGTTCTGGCTATACTGGTTATTCATACAGTATTGCTTGAGGCTTATGTCAACCGTTCACCGTATCGAGAAAGCGCTTGCTGCTTCGCCGGCCGAATATACGTCCCGCAGAGCCGGCCTGGCGCGGCTTGCACCCGCTGTGGCCCGGGCGCTCTGGTGGGGCACAGAGATGGGCACGGTAGCGCATGCCGTCGTGCCCACGGGCTTTGCGTCGCTCGACGCCGAGCTGCCCGGCGGCGGCTGGCCGTGCCAGTCGCTCACCGAGCTGCTGCAGCCGCAGCCGTCGCTGTGCGAGTGGCGCCTGCTGGCCCCCAGCCTGAAGGCACTGGTGCGCGACGGTGGCCATATCCTGCTGGTTGGGCCGCCCAAGCGTCCGCATGTGCCCGGGCTGGTCCAGCTGGGTTTGCCTGCGCAAAGCCTCATCTGGTTCGCGGCCGATACCCCGAGTGAGCGCCTGTGGACCACCGAGCAGCTCATCCAGGCTAATCCGCGCGGCGCCATCCTGGCCTGGCTGCCGCAGGTGCGGCCCGAGCAGCTGCGCCGGCTGCAGGTGCATGCCCAGTCGTGCGACTGTCCGGTCTTTGTGTTTCGCCCCGAGCTGGCACGGCGAGATGCGTCGCCGGCGCCGCTGCGTCTGGTGGCGTCCTTTGGCGTGGACTGGGAGCTCCATATCCAGATTCTCAAGCGCCAAGGGAGCCCGCATGAGGGAAACCTGCGGCTGCCTTGTATCCCCGGCCTGCTGGCCGAGGTGCTCACGCCGCACCTGCTGCGGCCCAGCCAGCTCATGTCCCGGATGGAGGCCAGTCATGTCAATGCATTGGGCAGCGCTGCTGCTGCACCTGCCCCCCGGCACGTCGTCAGCCATTGATGCTGGCTCCCTGGCCGTCTGGGCGCTGCAATTCACGCCTCGCGTGGCGCGCCTGGAAGAAGCCGTGGTCCTCGAAGCCGCGCAGAGCATTCGCTTGTTTGGCGGCGAGTTGCCTTTACACGAGCAGGTCGAGCAAGGCGCCAGGGCGCTGGGGGTTGCCTTTACCGCCTGGGCGCCGACCAGCCTGGCGGCGCTGGCGCTGGCCCGCGCCGGCGTGGCTGACGGCTTTGCCAGGCCGCTGACCCAGCTGCTCGACCCGCTGCCTTTTGCGGTTTTAAGCGCAGTCAATGTCCATGCCGCCACGCTGGCGCGCCTGGGCTGCCGCACGCTGGCCGATGTGCGCCGGCTGCCCCGGGGCGGCATTGGCCGGCGCTTTGACGCCGCGCTGCTGGCGGCGCTCGACCAGGCATATGGCCTGCGCCCAGAGGTGTACGACTGGGTCGCGTTGCCGGTGACCTTTGCCGCCCGGCTGGAGTTGCCCGGCCGCGTCGAGACCACTGCCGGCCTGCTGTTTGGCGCCAGGCGGCTGCTGCTGCAGCTGGGCGGATGGCTTGCCGCCCGGCATGCGGGGGTTACGGCATTTACTTTCCGCTGGCGCCACGACACCCTGCGCGCGCAGTCGGCCGGCGAGGGCTGCGAGCTGCTTATCCGCACGGCCGAACCAACCCAGAGCGTTGAGCGCCTGGGCCGACTGCTGGCCGAGCACTTGGCGCATGTGCAGCTGCTCGCGCCGGCCCTGGAGCTTGAACTGCTGGCCACCGGGGTCTCGCCGATGGCCGAGAATAACCACTCCCTCTTGTTTGATGCGGCCCGGCAAGGCGAATCGCTGGGCCAGGCACTCGAGCGCGTTGAGGCGCGCCTGGGCAAAAGGCGGGTGCTGCGCCCTCGCCTGGTGGCCGACCACCGGCTTGAATGGATGCAGCGCTGGCAGTCGCTCGATACCCCTGTGCTGGGCGCAGGCCTGTCCCCGGCCCAGGCGCCGCAGCCGACTTGGATGCTGCGCACGCCCTTGCGGCTGGCCACGAGCCAAGACCGGCCGCTCTACCAGGGGCCCTTGCTGCTGCTGCTGGGCCCGGAGCGCATCGAGGGCGGCTGGTGGCACCGCGCCGAGGGCAAGAATGGCCAGGAAAGCGAGGAGGTCGCGAAGGACTTCAATGTCCAGCGCGACTACTGGGTCGCGCTCAGCGCCCATGCGGGCGTGCTGTGGATTTTCCAGCAGCGCCTGGGCAGGGAACAGACGGCGTGGTACCTGCACGGGCATTTCTCGTAAGGCGCGGCCATGGCGACTGCCGCTGCCTTGCCTGCCCTATCGGCCTTGCCGGACTACGCCGAGCTGCGCTGTATCTCCAACTTCACGTTTCTCAATGGCGCCAGCCGGCCCGAGGAGCTGGTGCTGCGCGCCAGGGAACTTGGCTACCGTGCGCTGGCGTTGACCGACGAGTGCAGCCTGGCCGGCATCGTGCGTGCCCATGGGGCCGCCAGGGAGGCCGGGCTCGCGCTGCTGGTGGGCGCGCAGTTTTTAGTAGCGGACGATGCGCCGTTCACGCTGACCGTGCTCGTCTGCAACCTCAATGGCTACGGCAACCTGTGCCAATACATCACGCGCCTGCGGCGTTCCTCCGAGAAAGGCCACTACCGCCTGGCGCGCGACAGCATCCAGGGCGCCGACCTGGTCGACTGCGTCGTGCTGGTGTCGCCCGGCCGGACTTCGAGCGCCGAGCAACTGTTGCAGCTGGGCCGCTGGAGCCTGCTGCACTTCACCGGGCGCTGCTGGTTCGGCGTTGAACTGCTGCGCCGGCTGGGCGACGCGATGTGGCTGCACCGGATGCGCGAGGTCAGCGCCGCGACGGCGATTGCCCTGGTCGCCGTAGGTGACGTCTGCATGCATGTGCGCTCGCGCAAGCCGCTGCAGGATGTCCTGACCGCCACGCGTCTGGGCAAGCGGCTGACCGACTGCGGCTTCGAACTGCAGTCCAATGCCGAGCGGCACCTTCGAAGCCGGCTTCGCCTGGCGCAGACCTATCCGGCCGCGCTGCTGGCCGAAACCCTCAAGGTGGCCAGTCACTGCAATTTTTCCCTCGATGAGCTGAAATACCAGTATCCGCAAGAAGTGGTGCCTCCAGATGAAACCCCGGCCGCCTACCTGCGCCGGATGACCTACGAAGGGGCCGGTCGGCGCTGGCCGCACGGCATCGAGGCCCAGGTCCAGCAGCAAATCGAGCATGAGCTTGCCTTGATTGGCGAGCTGCGCTATGAGCCGTATTTCCTCACCGTCTACGACATCGTCGCGTTTGCGCGCTCGCGCCACATCCTGTGCCAGGGGCGCGGCTCGGCGGCCAACAGCGTGGTCTGCTACTGCCTGGGCGTGACCGAGGTGGACCCGGCGCGCATGAGCGTGCTGTTCGAGCGCTTTATCAGCCGCGAGCGCAATGAGCCGCCCGACATCGACATCGATTTCGAGCATGAGCGGCGCGAAGAAGTCATCCAGTATCTGTACCAAAAGTACGGGCGGGACCGCGCGGCCCTGACCGCCACGGTCATGACCTACCGCCCCAGGTCGGCGATTCGCGATGTCGGCAAGGCGCTCGGCTTTGACCTCGCGACGCTGGACCTGCTCGCCAAATCCCACCAGTGGTGGGACGGCGGCCAGGTCGATGCCGAGCGCCTGACCGCGCTCGGCTTGTTTCCGGACGACCTGGCGGTGCAGCAGCTGATGCTGCTCACCACCCAGCTGATGGGTTTCCCCCGGCACCTCTCGCAGCACACCGGCGGCTTTGTGCTCACGCGCGGGCTGCTGTCACGCATGGTGCCCATCGAGAACGCCTCGATGCCCGGGCGCACGGTGATTCAGTGGGACAAAGACGACCTGGACGCCACGGGTCTGCTCAAGGTCGATGTCCTGGCGCTGGGCATGCTCACGGCTCTTCGCAAGGCGCTTGAATTCGTCGGCGCGCGGCGCGGCCATTCGTTTGAAATGCAGGACATCCCGCCCGAGGACCCGGCCACCTACGAGATGATGTGCCAGGCCGACACGGTCGGGGTGTTCCAGATTGAATCCCGGGCGCAGCAGGGCATGCTGCCGCGCCTGCAGCCCAGGTGCTTTTACGACCTGGTCATCGAGGTGGCCATCGTGCGGCCCGGCCCCATCCAGGGCGGGATGGTGCATCCCTACCTCGCCCGCCGCCAGGGCAGGGAAGCGGTCAGCTACCCCAGCGAGGCGCTGCGCGAAGCGCTGGGACGAACGCTCGGGGTGCCGGTGTTCCAGGAGCAGGTGATGCAGCTTGCCATCCTGGCCGCCGGTTTCACGCCGGGCGAGGCCGATGGCTTGCGGCGGGCCATGGCGGCGTGGAAGCGCAAGGGCGGCCTGGCGCAGTACTACGACCGCATCGTCGGAGGCATGACGGCGCGCGGCTATGAGAAGGAATTTGCCGTCGCGATATTCGAGCAAATCAAGGGCTTTTCGGAATACGGATTTCCCGAGTCGCATGCCGCCTCGTTTGCCCTGCTGGTCTATGCCAGCGCCTGGCTCAAGCGCGCCGAGCCGGCCGCTTTCCTGGCTGCGCTGCTCAATGCCCAGCCGCTGGGGTTCTACGCGCCCAGCCAACTGGTCCAGGATGCCAGGCGTCACGGGGTCGAAGTGCGCCCCATCGACGTGATGGCCAGCGACATCGATGCGACGCTGGAGGACCTGCCGCAGGTGCCGGCAGTCCGCCTGGGCTTGCGCTTGGTCGCCGGGCTGGGGCGGCTAGCAGCCGCGCGGATTGTCGCCGCGCGAATGGACTGCCCCTTCGAGAGTGCCGAGGACCTGTCGATGCGAGCGGATTTGGCGCTGCATGAGATGAAGCTGCTGGCCGCAAGCGACGCCCTGGCGAGCCTGTCGGGGCACCGCCGCCAGCAGGTCTGGGACGCCAGCGCGCTGCATGCAGCGCCTGCGCTGCTGCGCGCAGCGCCCGTGGACGAGGAGTTGTTGGAGTTGCCCGAGGCACCCGAAGGCGAGGCGATTGGCTGGGACTATGCTGCCACCGGGCTCACGCTCAGGCGCCACCCGATGGCGTTATTGCGAGCGCGCCTCGTGAAGCACCGCTTCCTTTCATCGGGCGAACTGCGAGAGCATCCGGATGGCCAGATGGTGCGGACCTGCGGCATGGTCACGCTCAGGCAGCAGCCCCCGGCGGCGAACGGGACGGTGTTTGTCTCGCTCGAGGACGAGGACGGCGCCATCCAGGTGATTGTCTTCAAGCGCCTGCGGGAAAAACAGCGCGAGGTGTTGCTGGACTCCCGGCTGCTGGGCGTGTACGGCCAGTGGCAGCGCGATGGCGGCGTGCGCAATCTGGTGGCGCACCGGCTGGTGGACCTGAGCCGCTGGCTGGGCATGCTTGAAGTCTCCAGCCGGGGCTTCAAGTAAAACCTTGTATGCCTGAGCGGGGCATGGAGGACATCGATGAAGTCAAGCCACACGGGCATGTCGCTCCCGTAAGCATGCCAAGGCCAGCGTGTTTGAACATCGAGCGGTTCTGCAGCCCGCCTCTGGACGGTGTCAGTCCGAAAAACAACTGCAAATCCAAAGAGGCTCGGATGGGTGCCTGCGCAGCCAACACCTGAAATCTCTCAGCGTGAGAAAGCCGACGTCGATAGACGGTCCAAACGCACGTCCTGGGTTTCCTGGGGCAAGCGGTTCAACGAAATGGCTCGCACCTCGGTGCGCAACCCGCCATTCGGACTCACCAGGGTGAAGCGCTCAGTCAGAGGGCTTGCCAGAAACTGCGCAACTTCACTCTTCAACTCGTCAAGCAGAGCTTGGTTGGACGGGGTTGTCGAATTTTCACTGATGAGCATCATGTTTCACCTTCTCAAGTCAACCATGCAACTTAAGATAAGTATAGCGATTTGTACTTCAAGAGCAATCGGGCAAGTTGCTGTCGCATGGGTGCCAGCAAAGGCACCAAAAGCGCCATCCGGTCCTTGATTCTCGGATTGGCTGTATCACGATGAATATTGAGCACGCCGACCAGCCCGGTGTCGCTTGCAATAAGCGGAACGCATAGAAAACTCTGCACACTGCTGCGAATATTGGGTTTTTCGAAGTAGCTCAGCATTTCTGCCTTGACGCCGTCATCGGCTTGAAGGTCTTCAAGCGCCTTACGAAACGCATCAATGCTCTCATAAGCCACATGGATGATGTTGACGCAGCAATGCGTGGCGCCGGGCAATGCCGGCCGTTCTTTTGATGCCTTGGATGCATAGACTGGAACATCAGCGATTGGAATGGCAAAGTGTTCCAATTCGCTATCAGGCATTTCCATGCCATCAGCGATTGACACGGCTGGCAGCATGTCCAGCACGCCGGCCGCATTGTCCAGGGAGAGTCCCTTGTCGGCAAACCGAAGCCGAGTAGCCAAGGCAGCCTTTAACGGTCTGGCTTCATATTCTTGTTTGGTGACGAACAGCATGATGTTCAGTCCATAACGAACATTGGAACTGAGAAAATGCTCTCCATCAAACGTTTGAATCACACGTCCAACCACCGACATGAACGTCCTCAACGCCGCCTCATGGTCGCTGAGGGCCGTCGATACCGCCGTGTTTAACTGCAGTGATTTGATAGAGATGTTGTCGCAGAGGTTATAGGCTTGGTGGAAGTCCTCCAGTACGCCCAAGGGCGGCAAGGAGTGCAACTGGCTGACTGCAGCCGTATGCTGTTGGGACTGCTCCTGAAGCCTGGCTAACAGGGCTTTGACTTCGGCTGCCGAGCGGGCGCTATCTCGATTTTTGGCCCACGTGTTGCCGATGCCCAGAAGCAGCAGCAACAGGCATAAGAGCCAAAAAAAGGTTGACTTCACATCGAAGTTCGCATCGCCCGGCCTTGCCATGACCAGAAACGAGTCGGCTATTTGTTCCTTCCAGGAACTCCACGCGAAACCCACGCCAATTGAAAAAAAAGGGATGATGGCGCCCATCCAGGCTGTGGCAAAAACCCAGTTGATTGCGTCAACCAGCCTTCGCCAACCGGTCGCAAGCGTGTCACTCAGTTTGGTCATGGGTTGCTCCGACGCTACCAGCCGCGCCATCCTTTGCTCGGCCATTCCTTTACGAGCCTGTCCCAGCTTGGGGATGCTGTGTCCATGCCACCAATTCTAGGGTCTGACATCTCCGAACAGGCGTAAATCTGCCGTATTTCCAGAACGGTCAAGTAACCGAATAAACCAGGGTATTGGGAGAAAGGCTGGCTCTTTAATGCGATTACGACCGCTTTTGACTCATATGAGCGTGCATGCAAAAGAAATTATGTTGTGGTCAAGGGATTGCCCAAGAAAGCGGCGGACCGAGGAGAAACTCCTCCGTCGCTTAAAAATGCTTGGCACAAAGGCCAAGTAACCGATTCCAACCAGCTTTCACTTTCATTGCGACCTATGGGACCGAGGTGAGCCAGCACCCAAGTAGTAAATCATGGTCAGCCGGTCGTTTGGCCGATGGGTCACGCAGGCAGTTGACTTGGCAACATCGGTGGCGGAATTCACAAGCCGCGTAGCAGACGAACTGTGTTGCCAGCACAGCGCGGCCGGCGCCCTCATGGTGCTCATCCGCCCCAGCAGTGACACGGCGGTGGTGGTCAAAGCCGCGCTGGTCGGCCTTCGACTTATCTACCAGTTCGGCTTTCTGTACGCCAAGGCCGGCGTGATGCTGGTTGAGCTTCGGCCACAGGCGCTTCGACAGGACGAGCTGGACATCTCGGCGGGCTTCATGCCCATCAGTCAAATGGCTGGGGCAGGGCGTCTGGAAGAAGAACTTGTGGCGCAAAGTCCTCCACTGCGCGACCGCGCGAAGCTCATGGCCAAGCTCGATGCCCTGAACGGCCGGTATGGGCGCGGCACGCTCCGGTTTGCTGCTGCCGGCTTGGAAAATGACCAGCAGGCCTGGGCCATGAAGCAGGTGCGCCGGTCGCCGGGCTACACGACCTGCTGGGCCGACATGCTTATCGTGCGGATGTAGTCATTTTGATTTCAATGAATCGTCGAAGTTGGCCAAGGCCCTTGGCCGTTTATTGCGTCCAGGCCGATTCTTGATGTCGGCGTGATGAAGCCGGACATGGCTTTTCTCTCCTGCACAATGCCGCACCTCTTTGTTTTTTCCTTCCGCACTACGAGCGCATCGCTACGCTTAATCCCGTGCTTCCTGTCCAATTGATGAAAAAAAGAAAACCGTCCGCGCGCTCCCGCCCCCGTCATAAATCTCATCTCTTCGCCATCTTTCTGGCGCTGGCGCTCGGCCTGTCCGCCCATTCCTGCACCAACATCCCGGCGGGCCGCGAACTGGTAGCGGCTGGTGTCAGCCTGGAGAAGCTGGTCAGGGAGTTAGGAAAGCCTGAAGCTGCCTCTAAAAAATTACCTCATAAGGCTGATGCACCTGCCGGCTTGACCGCAAGCGACTTTTCAGCTTGCCCACAATTTTTCGCCAGCGGAAAGCCACCTTTGGTTGTGCCTCGCCCTACCCACCGTGCCCTTTGTTATGAAGCATTTGCCATCCTGCATTCTGGAGAGAGTAAGACTGCGGTGTACGTGGCGCAAAAGCTCAACCGTGCTTCGGTGAAGCAGGCCCATCAAAAACGCACCGACAACTTCTTTGCCGATGCCCGTCTGCGCCAGGCCGAACGGGCCACGCTTGAGGACTATCGTGGCAGCGACTTTGACCGTGGCCACATGGCCCCAGCCGGCCAGATGCCCACCCCGACAGCGATGGTTCAGAGTTTCTCGCTCGCCAACATGATGCCCCAGGCACCCCAGCACAATCAGGGGACTTGGCGGGTTTCGGTGGAAGATGCGACCAAAAAATATGCCGGTCGAGCTAGCGGCGATGTTTACGTCATCACCGGCCCGGTCTATGAGCCCAGCATCGCAAAAAGCCCAAGCATTGGTCCAGGCAAGGTGCGCGTGCCAAAATATTTGTTCAAATTGGTCTACGACGAGCAGGAAAACCGTGCGTGAGCACACTGGCACCTCAACGACGATGCGACCCGGGCCTCCCGGCCGATTAGCTATGGCGAGCTGGTCAAGCGAACCGGGATTGAGTTTTTGCCTGGAATGCATCTCGCTCAATGACGACAAAAGGCTTCACAATAGAAGTCCAAAATGGGTATTAGCGCGCAAACACTCTTGGACTCGCTGGGCAGCCCGTTCATCGGGGACAGAGGGATTTATAGAATAACGCCGCACTTGCAGCTACGAGAAAAGCATTCAAATTGTGCAGACCTTCGTTAGGGATGAAATCGACCAGTCTTCAGTTTCGTGTCCCAAATCGCCCAAATCGACGTCAGAATAAAACAGCTGATGAGAAGCAAAGGGGTCAGTAACACGAGCGAGTCTCGTGGACCCCGACATAGCTCATAGTCATACCAAAGTGCAAGACCTGCACTTAAGTTAACAGCGGCTATAAGCCAGAAAAGCAAGCGGCTATATCCAAGCATTTCTTTGTCCTAAAATTGAAGAAATACGTATAGGATGCTTGTTTATGACTTTTTTAGTACCCTACGCTGTAGGTTTTGCGTTGGTACTTGGAGCCTGCATAGCTCGGCACCTCGGAAAGTCAAGCAGCATACTGTCTCCTGATGACTTCAATTTTGGAATGACTGCTTCGCTTGCAGGCTTGCTTTTGGTCTTGGATGCCAAATTAACGGGTCAGACTTCACTAGCAGCCAGAACTGGAGGAGTCTATTTGGCTGGCGTTGCCTTGGTTCTCAGCTTGTTTTTTACCTTAGCAATGGCAAGGAAACTTGACGCGTTTGTAAAAGCTAACAGCACGAGTGACAAACGACACGGCTTCGGATACTGGGGCCCTTGGTTTGCAAGTAACTTAGCTGGCAGTTTCTGTGTGGTATTAACTGTTTGGCTAAAGCTGCCCTAGACGGATGTCTTTACTTGTTCGCGCCTGCGGTAGGCTGAAGGCAGCATGTAGGACTGGGCAACCGAACCGGGACTGAGTTCCTGTCTGGGATGCATCTTGCCCAATGATGACAATTAGCTTTTCAGTAGAAATCTAACACGGGTCTTAGCTGATTCTGCAGATGAGAGCAGTAGGCATTGAAGCCGGGCTTAGCAACTTGCCTTATATCCTCACCTTGAAGAGCCGAAGGGTTACGACCCTGCTTTTTGTATGAACATACACTGAAGTTCTCAGCTAAGGCTCGGCACGCTCATCGGGGAAGAGCTTTCACCGGATTACAGGTCAATGAGTTCGTTCTTCGAGGCGACAAAGGGGCAGCGCAAGACCTTCTCGCCCTGCGAGTAACACTGAAAAATCACGGCGCACCTCAACTTCATCTGACTGCAATGCTTGGCACCCACTCCATTCCCGTTCGTTGCGCCAACTCACCATAGCTCATTGGCCTCCCCGGACACGCGTCAGCAGAGTTCGAACAGCTTGAACTATAGATTCGGCCCTTTGAAGTCATAAGTTTTTTTGAGCTTCCTTCGAGGGAGGTACTTCACGAAATTTCAAACTTCATTAGGCTGGAGCAATAATCCTCAACAAGTTGTCTCCCTGCAGCGCGACCTCTGTTAGAGAGGCCGTGCCGCTTTGTCATGCATTACGCAACTCCGGTACGTGCTGCATGAGTGTGTTGTGCACCGTCAGCAGCTTGTCTACTTCCATCCGTTTGAACACCTTGAACACCATCTCTTGTCTGCGGGCGCGCTTGTAGCTCAGCGCATCAACGTAGTCCTTGACCCTGTCTGCGCGCAGTTCCCATGCCGCGTTGGAGAACGCAATTTGCCCATATTGCCGCATCACCATGGTGAGCGCGTGAACGCCTAACTCCTCAGCCTTGGGGTCGAAAACTACGTATTTAGGAGTCCCTTCGCCTTTCTGCTCCTTATCAACACGTTGATTCATTTGGCGGTCTGCAATCAAGGCCAGCGCGAACATCAGGCGGTCGTTGGGCGTTTTAAACGCAGTCTCTGCCAAGGGGTCATCGGATGCGGGACGGAGGTAAACGTACTCGCGCTGCGCCTGGGCGGCTTGGCGGATGGCGGCTTCAACCTCACGGGGCGTGAGGCCTCGCTTCGAGTTGCCAGCTGTTGCCAGCGGGCCGTCGGACCCAAACCACTGTAGGAGCAGGTTTTTGATGTCTGTGTCATTGCTTACCTCAGGCGCCTCAAAAATGCCAACTTGGTTTATGGCATTCAAGAGGGCGATGATGGCGGAAGCGCCTTCTTGAGCAAGGGTCCCGGCTTTGGCGCTTTCCAGGAGCGCTCGGTTGGCTGCAATATTGCACAGCGTGCGCAAAACTATGTTGTCGCCAGAGCCGGCTGTGCTGACCCAGCGTTTGACCGTTACCAAGACGTCGTCGCGGGCTTCTTCCGCGAAAAAACGGACGAGTCTCAAGGGGGTTGGCTGGTCGACAGAAAAGTTGTGCTCTGCACGCGCCTCTCTTTCGTACGTCAAGTACCTTTTTTCGAACTGGTCCTCAAGAACATTAATGCTGTCCGCAATTTGGACGTCCTCCAGACGCTCATGCCTTTTTGCGTCGGCAGTTCTGAGCTTGCCCCATTTCACGAGGGGTGCGTAGGTAAGCTGCTGCTTGCGGGTCAACTCTTCGAAGAGGTCTTGGCAGACATTCGCCCTGTTTTGGGCGTGGATGTGCGTGAAGACATCGTCTGCATCAGTACCGGCGGCCGTCTGGTACTTCAGGGTAGCTGTGGCAGGGGCGCGCATCGAAAATTCGACGTCTAACGTGACATGGTCAAGGGGCAGGCTGACCATTGCGGTGGATAGCCAGTTTCGCGTGCTGGACTGCCCCGCGCGGGGCTTGAAGCTGCGAATGAGGCTCGCTAGTTCAATGCGCTCACTGTTGGCCCAGGCTTTTGCCTCGGCAGGCGATACGGTGAGAATGTCTGCCAGTTTGCGGTGGACGAGGCGCTCGTCCATTTCGTCAGTGACGTCAGGCTCTAAGTCATCGGGGTCACGGGGGTTGGGGGTGGTCATGTGCTATTGGTCAAGAATTGAATGGATTGGCGGGCATGCCCGGCTCAGGGCTAGGCTCACGCCGGCAGCGAAGTTGCCGGCATCGCTGTGGCGTGCATGTGGTTGGTTCGTTTGAGCTGTTGGTCCTGCTCTGCCTGCAACTGTTGGTGCGCCAAGCGATTAACAAGGATACCCTGGTCGATGCGTTCTACGCGGGTGACCTCATCATTGGCCATGGCAACGGCTTCGGACTCGGAGTGCGCATGACCGGTAGCGAGAAGAGCATGAGCGACCGCGCTGGCGTGTTTGATTGCGCCGAACGTCCTAATGGACTGAACAGCGTGGTAGTGGTCGAGGGTGGCCGGCATCACCGAGGTGTGGGGGCGTTTCAAGGCAATTTTTTCTTTCATGGGAACTCCTGGTTGGTGAGCCACGAGCTTATCGGTGAGTGGTATTTTTCCAGTTCACGGGATTCTTTTACGCCTTTGGGTTATTAAGAGGTCCGTCTTTAGTCTGGTTTCTGCCCAGTGCGAGCCATTCGGTAATGGAACCCTGCAAAGCAGGCTGAGCAGTTAGTGCCGTTGCTCCATGAAGGCTTCGTGGACCAAGAACTATTCACTTTTTAGACAGTAAATAGATAGACCTATCGTGACGCCAACGCAGGGTGAACACCGTGATGCCAGCTGCCCAGCTGCAGCAGCAGCCGTCTGGCGCCAAACAGCAGGCCGGCACTGGTCTCGACGCGGCCGGGCAACTCCAGCCGCGCGGTAAAGGTGGCTGGCAGCGCCACCCAGTCGTACACCTCCGGGCGCAGGCCATAGGCCTGGTCGAGCGCCGCCAGGAGCGCGGCGTCAAAGCGCCGGCCAATGCCGCTCCGGGGCAGGCGGCGTACATCGGCCAGCGTGCGGCAGCCCAGGCGCGCCAGCGTGGCGGCATGGACATTGACCGCGCTTAAAACCGCAAAAGGCAGCGGGTCGAGCAGCTGGGCCAGCGGCCGGGCAAATCCGTCGGCCACGCCGGCAGCGGGCCAGCGCCGCAAGGCTGGTCGGCGCCCAGGCGGTAAAGGACACGCCCAGCGCCCTGGCGCCTTGCTCGACCTGCTCGTGTAAAGGCAACTCGCCGCCAAACAGGCGAATGCTTTGCTCGGCTTCGAGCACCACGGCTTCTTCCATTCGCGCCACGCGCGGCGTGAACTGCAGCGCCCAGACGGCCAGGGAGCCAGCATCAATGGCTGACGACGTGCCGGCAGGCAGGTGTAGCAGCAGCGCTGCCCAATGCATTGACATGGCTGGCCTCCATCCGGGACATGAGCTGGCTGGGCCGCAGTAGGCACGGCGTGAGGACCTCGGCCAGCATGCCGGGAATGGAGGGCAGCGTGAGGATGCCCTCATGCGAGCCGCCCCGGCGTTTGAGAATCTGCACCTGCAGCGCCCAGTCGAGGTTCTGTTTATCAGTCAATGACGCGGGCGTATCCAACGAGCATGGGTTACCTTTTGGTATGTGTAGCTGCGGCTTTGCGAAGCATTTTGACAACAGAGGGGTTTGCGTTCTGCAAGCGCTCGAACTCGACGGTGTACCCGTAGAGCTCGTTCAGCACGTAGGCGACCGCACAGGAACGGGAGTAGCCGCCCTCGCAATGGGCCACGATTGACAAAATGCCGGGTGGAAGCCCGGTCACAAATGACAAAACCTGCTCTGCCTGGTCAACGGTGAATGCCTTGGACACCTTTTCACGAGCTCTTGCAGACAACTCGATACCCAAATGGTCCACGTCCGCGAAGCTCAACCGCAGCAAATGTTCGAACCCGTCCAGGTTTGCAGGGGGTCGCTCGGGGGCCGTGATGGAGATGACCGCAGTGGTCGGCAATCTGGGGAGGCTCTCGGCTTCTGCACGCGATAACGCAAAAACCTTCCGGCGCTGAGCGGGTCGGTAGAGCTCGTCGATGACGGCTTTAAGTCTTGAGGTCATTTGGAAGGCTGTTCTATCTCATAACTCATGGAATCGTATGGTACTGAGACTATGAATTTAATACTGAGTTTTGCGACAAGAATACGAGTTCATTGGACTAATTTCCGAAGCGCTCGTAATTTGTCTCAAAAATGACCGTTTTTGAGACACTCCGGGCTGTTGACTGCGTAGCGAAGATGCCCTGAATGGCAACGTTTTAATTTCGCAAAAACTTGTCACTGCGTCGTTAGGGTCGCTGGCGCCCCTGATTCCCATTTCTGTTGCCGTCGGCTTCTCCTTTTAGCAGTTGCCACTGTATTCCTTAGAGGTTCGCTTGTGGCTCCATATTTCGGTCTAGTTGACCATCTGTGCCGATAATTGTTGACCAGTAATCCCAAAAATTATGGTCTTGACCATGTGGAATGGTGACGTATACGGCTCGAGCACGGCAGAGCGAATTTGTGCCATCAGCCAAAAGCGGCCGCTACGGACTAGCGAATACGACATTTCCCTTGCTCCCTATGAGTTGCATCTGTAAGCTCCGGCTGAAGGGAGAAAAAGATGAAAAAGATTGTTGCCGCACTTGTCAGCGGGTTGCTGTGTGCCTGTGCGCACGCTCAGATTCAGTGGGAGGTCGAGAACCGATTTCCGTTCTTCACTAAGGAGGCCTTCAGGTCTCTCGAAGATGCGGTGGGTGACAACCCTATTAACCTAGAGACCCGGATAACCCAGCTTAAGCTGCGCGACCAAGTCAATCACCTCAAAGAGTCAGCATGGAATCCCGAGACCGGAAAGCACGATGCCGCTCGTATCCTTTCACCCTCCGTCAGGATTAGTGGCAGAACTGCCTGGCTCGACCCCGCGTGTGAATGGAGTCTGACCAACAGCGCCGGCCAATCAGTCCAAAAGGTCAGCGGGCCTTGCCAAGTAGGACCCTGGCTTGAAGCGACCATCGGAGAACCCACCACACTGTCGGTGCGCAAGCCCACAGGCGAGCAGTTCGAACAAGCCGTTCTGGTAAAAAAACGCTTGGTCGTAGCGATAGGTGACTCCTTCGCATCGGGAGAGGGCAACCCCGACTATTCCGCGAAGTTCGAATGGTCACCTGACAGTAGCCTTTTGAAGCGACCTGCACACACCTGGATGCTGAATCCAAACGACATCAGGAAGCTGAAAATTGTAAATGCGCAGTGGTTGGACACCAAGTGCCATCGGTCCATCATGGCCTGGCCTTCGCTTTATGCCTTGCAGCAGGCCCTCACCAACAAGGATACCGTTGTCCAGTTCGCGTCGTTTGCTTGCTCCGGGGCCGAAATCATGGATGGCTTCTACCTTCCGCAGAAAAACACTCCGGGAACCGCCGGGACGAAACTCAGCCCAAGCCGCGAGGACAAATTCTTAAAATTCTCCCAGCAGGAAGCGCTAGCCCGCTTCCTTTGTCCTACAAACCCCGTTCCGACAGACCTCGAAGTATCGAGAAAAATCGCGCAAACCTATCTCAACCCCTACTACAACAACAATGAAAATGATGCCAAGAAGGTGACGATGTGGAAGTGCGCTGCGCCGCTGAAACCCGATGAACTTCTCGTCCTCTTCGGTGGCAACGACACCAAGTTCAGCGGTATTGTGAAGTACGTGTTCCACCCGGCCAAACTCGCTTACAACTTGCCTGTAGTTGGCTTCTTGATGGACAAAGCCATCAAATTGGCGCTTACACCAGTGCCCCCGGAGGATGCGAAGAAATACCTCCAGCTCTTGCCAGAAAACTACGGATATCTTCGAGCAGGTCTTGAAGGATTCGTAGAGCAAGGAAAAACAAAGGTCCGGATGCTGCAGTACCCCGACCCGGCGTCGAACGACCTGGCACACAATGAAGCGGCCAAGGAGCTACGCGCCTGCCAGCTCCGGACTGGCGACGCAAACCGCCCAATACAGCAAATGATTGCGTCGCAGCTGCCCGGCCCCTTCAAGAACGAAGGCGCCTGGTACGGCATCAGCCCGAAGAAGCTCACGCAAATTCGAGAACAGTACGTCGACCCGCTGCGAAAGCTTCAGTTGAGCAGCACCAGTGAATTCGGCTGGGAGCTTGTGGACTCTTTGCCCGCATTCCATAACCACGGGATTTGCGGCGGTACGCTTGAGTGCGAATCTGCGGGGGAGAACTGCAGGAACTCTGACCGTGTCCGTTGGGCATATTTCACCGACATCCAGTATGTGCGGGCACCAAACAGTTGCCCCATGAAAAATCTTCTTGTGTTCAACCCCTATGACGACCAGCAAGGGCGCGGGTTGCGCCTTGCGAATGACGCGGCGCTTGTCGCCGCCCGCGTAGCCCCCAACGGTAGCCTGTACTTGGACTGGGTAAATAACATGGCCCATCCGACTGCCGCTGCCCATGCGCGTGTTGCAAGCCTTGTTGCCGGCAAGCCCTTGGTTCCTGCTGCGCCCGAGCCAGCTCAGCCATGGCTGGCCTGCGCCAATTGACCTGATTCAAGGCAACAGCCACCAGCGCGCGTACGGCTTTTGTCCATGTTTGGCGATTGTGTAGGTCGTCAACCAGCTGAATATCGACAGTGGCATCGCACTGCGAACGTACCAGCGATGCGTCGGAGTGGCCGAGTCCGGCCACAAGCGGACACCGGGATATCCGTTGCTGTCCCGGCTTGAGGGCTTCCGAGGCCGATTCCGCCGGGTCCCGCAGTGGTTGGTCTACCAAGACTATGCAGCACAGTGCGCCAAGGGCGGCGCCGAAGGTAAACAGGTCTTTTATGCAAAAGACGCGTGGTTATCTACTGGATTGCTTGAAACTCGTCGTCGGTAAACCAGCCGCTTTCCTTGATTCGAGTCAGCGCAGCTTCTTGGTCGGAGGACCAGAGTACGAGAGCCAGCGACTCCTGAGCGCGGCTGCAGGTGACATACAGCAGGCGCAAGGTGCGGTCGATAGTCGTCTCCTTTCCCTTATCCACATTTTCCCTGTCCCCCTTGCTGAGCTGAGTACCCCCAAAAATCTTGTCGTAGGAAATCTGGTTGCCGCCGGCGACGGCGTCGTCCATCACTACCATGACATGCATGAACTCCGAACCTTTCACGACCTGATGCGTGGCGAGCACAGAATTTCCGGCAAGGTAGGTACGGTATCGCTTCAGTTGGTTCCAGGGAGCATCAAACAGAGCGCACCAGCCGCGACGCATTCTTGCCTGCTTTGACTCTTCCTCACCTCGGCCAGGAGCTGCAGGAGGAGGCGACTTGTCGGCATACGCCGCCGAGAGGCGATGGTCAAACTCAAACAGATTGGCGCTCAAGACCGGGAAAAGCACATCCTCAGCGGTGGACTTCTCATCGGTACAGGCGGCGACAAATGCCGCCATCGCCTTGAGCATCTCATCCACACGGGCAGCTCTCGTCGCTGGGTCTTCTGGGATGTTGTCGAGGCTTCCGTGCCGCCGAAACACCTCTGTGGCCAAAAACTCGTTCAGTGCGCCATCAGCGCCAACGCATGCCTCGAGATGAGCAAGCTCGTTCAACATCACCTGTACTGCAGCGGGTCCCTTGTTATCGCCGCTACCAGCAGGCGCTGCTGCGTTCGGGTCAAGCAGGACCATTGCCTGGTACACGTCGAGAAACGAGCCGCGAGTCGCGACGAGCTTGTGTTCCAGAGCAAGCAACTGGTATTGTCCCGTGCCCCAGGCGGCCGCTCCGCTAGCCTCCCGCATTTGGTCTGCGCACCAGCGTTCACGACGAACTTTGTCCTCCGGAGAAAGCGATGTGTCGCCTACATAGAGCCTGACCACTCCTCCAGTCTTCTCAATTCGAGGGTGCTGCTCTACTCCGGTAGTAGGTTGAGTCCGGCCATCCAACTCCGCTTTCCAGATTCTGTTGATGAGCGTGACAATTCGGCCTTGGCTGCGGTGGTTCATTTGCAGCTCCGGCGTTGCCCAACTCTGCGGGACCAAGTTGGGCAAGTCAGAGTGTCCGTCGGTGTAGATGCGTTGGCGGTGGTCGCCAAGCAATCCAAGGGTTAAGCCGCTACCCCTCGGCTCCGCCAGTCCCATCAATGCGTCCAACATGCCCTTTATCGTGTCTTGAGACTCATCGATGAGCACGATGGGGTGACGGTCCCTGAGGATAGTCTGGAGCGTGGGTTTGTTGCAGAGGAGCCAAGCCGCCGCGTCGAGGACGTTTTTATGCGCAAGTGCTCCCGGCCCGTACGTGTTGCGGTCAGGGTGATACATGAACACATCGGTTGTTCTAAACCCCTCGATGTCAGCCTTGATTTCGTCCAGGTCCCGCTGTTTCGCAGCCGTGATACCTCTTGGCTTCGCTTGCGCCTTGGCAGTCTCCTTCTCGAGCTGAGCTTCCTTCACCGCTATGAGTGCCTCGCGGATGTCATCGTTGAACCCGCTGATGAGTTCCCAACAGAACGAGTGGATAGTGGATACGCCGACCAAGTCGTTGTCCCCGAGGCGCCCATTAATGACCGCGACCGCATTCTTGGTGTACGTGACCACCCGTATCGAACGCCCGTACGTCCGCAAGCGTCGTGCAAGCTGTTCACCTTTCTCATGCTTCAGGACACCGGTCAGCCGACGCAGCACTTCAACAAGAGTCCTTGTCTTGCCTGAGCCTGCACCCGCGAAAAGGAAGTAGCTGCGGGGAGGCTCCTCAGTGAGATAGCCGCAGATTTCTTCGACTACCCCAGCGTCGCGGTCGTTGTTGGCAAGGATTGGTACCGCGCTCATGCCATCACGTCCTGGTTCGGCTCAAGCTGCTTCTGCAGCCAGTCCAGGGCATCTGCGATGTACTTTGGACAGACAACCGGCTCTTCCGTCGAGACCATTTCGAAGATGCTTGCGGCGAAGTCTCCTTTGTTGAACGAGTCGTGCATGAGCTTGTGGAGTGCGCCGACCAGGTCTGGAACGCTCGGCGCGTCAGCAACCTGTGTTGCGACAGAGCCAAGTGCACCCTTCGGTGGCTTAATCTTCACGCCATCATCATCGACTTTCTCATCCAGCAGGCCCTTGAACCAGACCATGTTCGTGAGAACGAGTGAATCTTCAAATGTGCTGGGCCAATTGCCTTCAGCTTCGGCGACCGGAAGCTGCCAGCAAAACCGCACAAGGCACTCTGCAGTCTCATTCCAGACCAACTGAGCCTCGGTCGGGTTCTTGAAATCGTTGAGCTTCTGCAGTTTCGGGTGCCAGCCGCGGAGAGTTGGGTTGCCGCAGTGCAGCCCTGCTTGACCGGTATTGGCCACTGCGACCAGTGTCGTAGTCGGCTCTCCATTCTTCTTTGGCTTGCCAGCCTTTTCTTCGGTAGGGTCGATGTCAGTGATGATGACCGTGGGAATCCGTAGCTTCTCTACCAACGGCTTTAGTCGATGGGCGTGGCTACCGCCGATATCAAGGAAGGACACATATCGACTGTTCAGCGTCTTGAAGTCCCGCTCAATGAAGAGCGGAACTAGCATGCGCTCTGCAAGACCCTCAACGAAGATGGCGGCATTAGCGAACAGGAGGTCAGTATGCTGAACGCGGAAGTAGCGTTCCGCGAACTGGCGGGTCTTCTTGTCTTCGCCAAAAACTTTCCCAAGATTGACCACCTCTGTCGTCGGCATGGGATTCGCCGCGCTCTTTGCGATGCGGCGGACGTACCGGAGCCGGTCAAAATTCTCCGCATGGGCAAGATGGCTGGAGTGGGTACTGATGAGTAATTGGCTTTTGAGAGCTGATGCCTCCTTCTCAGTCGGGCTGATGAGCTTGTGCGCCTTGTCTGGAAAGATTCGTTGCACCTGGACATGGAGGTGCGCCTCGGGCTCCTCAATCATCACCAGGTGAACCGGTGCAGGAGACCCCTTCTCGGGCTTGAGCCGGGCCGCTTTGAATGAGACCAGTTGATAACTGAGTGACTGGAGGTTCTGGTAGCCCAGTCCGATGGAGTATTCCGGCAGGAGCTCTTCGAGCGAATCCTTCTGCATGCTGTACTGAACAGCCGTTCCATGGTCGAGCAAGTCAGCTGTCTGAATGCGCGTGCGGAAGCGAATCTCTTGGGGGTCGTGCAGACCTGGGTATCCGAGTTCTTTCACCTCTTCGACCGACGGAGCGATAGCCTCGTGTATTTTCTTGTCCAGTTCCTGCTGCGCCTCGGCGACCGCCTTTATGAGGTCTGCGCGATGGCCGTGACCCGTGCTTGCAATGTTCAAGTGCTGTCGCGCAAACTTGAGGAGTTGGTTGGAGAACATGCCGACCCGATGCGCTCCTGAGGCAGACCGCGAATCAGCTTCCTCGCTGCCAAGACCACGCTGGGCTGCGACGAAGTCAACGCGTATCAGCTTCGACAGATGCTTACGCTCAATTGGGCTGGCGTCTGCAGGCAGCGTCTGAGTAGCGTAGGCCTTCAAACCTTCCAGCGGATTGTTATCGACGTTCAGCTTATAAGCGCGCACTTGGCCCAGCTTGGATGGCTCGCGCAGCCAAAAGTCGAGAAGGTCAATGGGCCAGGCCAGCGAATCCGCACCCATGTCCTTCACTGGTAGCCGCGCCGTGTGATATGTCCAGGCCAGCTGCTTCAGCTCGTCAATGCTCACGGCCGGTTCCAGACGCAGTCGAACACCGACTGCTCCACCTTTCCAGCTGAACTTTGAGAGGAACGGTGCGACGTAGTGGTACATGCCAGCCCCTGCATCGAACCAGAGGTCCAACGTCGGCATGGCAGAAAGGATGGTCTCGAGCTGCTCCTTCCATTGGTCTTCGGACCCTGTCATTGTTGAAGGGTCTTCCGTCAGAGCCTCCCACGCTTTGCCAAGCGCTCGCAGCTTTGGCCACTGCGAGAGGCTGATATCGAACGCACCGAAGGCTGAGCCATCCGCAAGGAAGTGGCGTAGAGCAGCAAGGACCGAGGTCTTCCCGCTGTTATTCGCGCCGACAAGGATAGTGGTCTTCTTGTCGATATCCAGTTGGACCTTGCCGAGTCGACGAAACTGACAGAACTCTAGGAATCGAAGCGTGATGTCTCCGGATACCGGCGTTGCGGCGGACGCTGCTGGCATTGATGCACCTCTCAATCGAAATGTAGGGGGTGCGCCGCTCCACAAACGGTACAGGCGCCGGGTAGTAAGCTTACACGATGTAAATGGCGTAAGTTTTTACAGTGAGAATACGACCGTCTGCTCGGACCGTAAGGTTGGCCCTCTGTTCAAAGCAGCTGATTTCTTGCACGCGCTCTACATACAGGCCGAACAACGGACGCAGGCGGGTGCCGAAGACGTCGCCTGCGAACGCACATCAGGATGTCGCCGCAGCGGGTAAACACCAGCTTGTCGTCTTTGAACGCGATATTCTTCAGCGAGTTGTAGATTGGCGAGTAGTTGACCAGGGGCGTGAAGGGCTGCTTTGAGCCCGAAGCCGACATTCAGTGGTCAACACCAGCGAAGTGGTCAGCATTGACCGCAATGATGGTCAATGATTAACAGCATCTGAAGTAACGTTACGCAAGAAAATACTGCCTTGCCTGCGCTGGACAATTTGACGGTTCTCACCCCTCTAGTGGGCACCGGAGGACGAATGACATGACCACCTTGAATTTGAGCGCAGTACCTCTGCAAGAGGGTACCGTAGCCCGGCTCAATCCCAAGGCCGGGTTTGGCTACGTTCGTGACCAGTCGGGGGCGAACGAGTACATTTTTGTTTTTGGTTTCGCGCTTAAACACTCACAGGCCAAAAATCTGTCCGTTGGAAAGGCTGTGCACTTCCGGGTCAGCGGCCAAGGCAGAGTGGATAAACTGCTCTTTGACGAGCGCGTGCAGACTGAGCGCTAAGCTGCGGGCTGGCCATGCCCGCCTGGCTTGACCGTGCGCAAACCGCAGAGGCTGGTACGCACCCCGACCCGCCTAGCGAGCTTCCTCCAGGGGTCCGAAAGTATGAACAGACCCTCAAATTTTCAGCTAATGGTTGTCAACCTCTTCGTGGGAGAGCTTTCACCGGGTTGCAGGTCAACGGGTTCGTTTTTCGGCGCCAAACTTACTGACCAGTGACCCCCCACTTCCTGTTCAGACTTCAGCAAATCGTAGGTCTTGACCATGTCCAGCAAGCCTGAATGTCCATAGAGTTTCGGCGAGAAAGCCGGGTCGGTGCGTTTGAGATACTGCCCCAAAAGTCCCATGCCTATTTTTCCTTCCGAGGTATCGCTGGCGAGCAAAGTGACCGCATCAACGATGAACCGGGGGCGGCGTTTGATTGAAGGTTTTGGCAATTCAAGCTTTGCAGGCTCCGGCTTCATGGCTATGCACTTTGCCTGCGCTTTTTCCCAGGGGTCGACTGCAAGCGCTGTTGTCAGTTCGGGTCGTACCCACTCAAAAAACTGGTCGCTCGCGTTGCGTAGCGCGTCAGGAGTCTTCGCCTCTCCAACGATGCAAACCGTTGCCCCGCGCTCGCGTAGTTTCCGGCACAGGTAAGCGAAGTCAGAATCGCTCGTGACCAGACAAAAGGTGTCGGCCCGGTTATCGAACATGGCTTCTAGGGCGTCCAAGGCCAGCGCAATGTCGGCAGTGTTTTTGCCTGAGGCGTACTGGTATTGCAAGCAAGGGGTGAAAGCCAGGCGGACCAGCGCTTCTTGCCACTTGTTGGCCAGGGTGGTGTGGTTCCCGTAGCCCCGGCGCAGCACCACGCGCCCGAACTGGGCAATCACGCGCAGGGCGTACTCCAGAATTTCCGGAGTCACGTTGTCGCAGTCCACGAGAACCGCCACACGCGTTTCGCCAATTGCCACCGCACCGTTCATTTGACAGGCTCCAAAGTTGAGCTTCCATCATATTCGGCGGCAATGGTTCAACGCCAAGAAAATCCAAACTCCACATTCAGAAAATATCCGCACCAGCACTGCTCGGCTCGCAAAGAAAAGCAATGAAATATCGTGCTGTACTTTTTGTTGCATGTGCTATAACGTATATCTATTAGGAATATAAAACGGATACGCTAAATAGCTCATCACGGCACGACCGAAAAGCAAAACCGAAGCGACATCGCTCAAGATGACCCCCGAGGTCCGGGACTTGTGAGAGCGCTACGCCGCGGCCGAGCACCGCAGTTTTCTACACCGCCGAATGCACCCACAGAAATACCGAACAAAACTGATTAAGGCATTTGTGACTCAAGACATATCAAAATTTTTAGATTTGGCCGCGCTATTAATGAAGAGTGCGTTGGCAAAATTTGGATGGCATGAAAGCTGTGTAAAAACCTCGAATTACCTCAAAAAGTCACCTGGGTGATACGCGAAAGGCTGAAGCTTTAACCTGGAGCCTCGACAAGAAGAAGTGCTCCCATTCTGGTCAGAAAGAAAAATAATAAATGGTTATTCCAGAGTCAAAAATACGTTTTAACTCGTTAGTTAAATCACTCGATACGATAGCTAAGGATAGTGAAAATGGACCTCAAAGACTTGTAGAAGCTGTTCTTCATGCTTGGCAACTACAGTCCTACCCTTTGCTCGCAAAGCGTGTCTCCCGCCAGCTTGGTGAATTACCGCTCAAGGATGACGTCAATAAATTTTCCCTGTGGCTTTCGCAGCAAAGCTTTAACGATGCTGCGTTTTGGCTGGCTTCTGCGTATGCCACATGGGTGGGAGAAAAACGCCGCACGGAGCAAGCCCTCTATTTCACGCCTCCTAAGCTTGCGGACCGGGTCATCGATGACCTGGTTCAGCGAGGCGCGTCCCTGACCACGGTCCACTGGCATGACCCCGCCTGCGGAGGAGCGGCATTTCTGGTCCCCACGGCGCAGCGCATGGCCCAGGCGCTGGCGGGCCTCGGGCTTGCCTCGGGGGAGGTCTTGAAAAGGATTGAACGCCAGCTCAGCGGCAATGACCTGGACAAGGCACTCTTGTCGCTATCCCGTCAATTTCTGCTGATGGCGCTGTACCCGCACATCAAGGCTGCACAGCGGTTTCCCGACTTTGACCTGCGCAACGAGGACGGGCTGTTACCTCCCCCCTCGAAGTACCAAGCCCCGGACGTTGTCATCTGCAATCCGCCCTACCGAAAGCTCAACGCAGCTGAAACCCAGCGCTACGCCTCGAAGTTTAAAGATGTCATCCGCAGCCAACCCAATATCTACGGGCTGTTTATTCGCGAGGCGCTCAACGTGGTCAAGCCCGGGGGCTTGATTGGCTTGCTCACGCCGACCAGTTTTTTATCGGGAGCGTCTTTTTCCAAGCTGCGCTCACGCATTGTGGATTTATCGCATATTTTGCAGATTGACATGCTGAGCGACCGCACCTCCATGTTCATTGCGGTGGAGCAAGAAACGGTCATTTCCGTTTTGAGAGCGCTGCCGACCCTCACGCACGAGGCTATGCCGACGGATATTCATATCCTGACTCCAGGCGGCACCTACGAAAACGTTGGCAAGCATCGCCTCTGCAATAACGGCGCACCCTGGGCCATCCCCCGGTCTACCGCGGACTCCGCGTTGCTCGACTGCGCCGAGCGGTCAACCGCCCGCTTGGGTGACTTTGGCTATAGCGCAAGAATTGGCCACCTAGTTGCCTTTCGGGACAAACGACGACGGTTTCCGCAAAAGCCAATGGACGATGCACCCCGCTGTGTCGTTCCAATTCTTTGGGCTGGCGATATCACCAAGGAGGGGCTGGACCACGGCCGTGTTCAGAAGAAAAACCGCACGGATTATTTCATCGAAGTCTCCAGCCTAGGCCACACGAGTGTCATCAGCTTGCCTTCGGTTGTTCTGCAGCGGCTGACCTCGAACGACCAGCACCACCGGTTAATTGCGGCCCCGGTGCCCCGGTGCTGGCAAACCGCACACGGAGGATTCGTGGCAGAAAACCATGTGGTCGTTTTGCAGACACAGCCGGGCAACCGGTGGACTCCGGCGCTCATGGCCAAGGTGCTCAACTCTGCGGGAATCAATCGCTTGTATCGCTCGATTTCAGGCGCCTCAAATGTTGCCACGTCGGAGCTGCTGGCGCTACCCCTGCCACCGCCCCGCGAACTGGATGAGGCTTTGTCCAGAACCGAAGACATTGATGAAGCCATACGGATTGCTTTCGGATTGGCCACCCCCGTGACCTTAAGGAAAAAAGCTTAACCATGTCATATCCCCTCAATCGTATGCAGAACCAGGTTGCTCTTGAAAAAGAAAGACTGATGCAAACGCAGGCCGTCCTCCTGAAAAAGAAGGAGAACATCGCCAGGCTCTTGCGCATTGGCGCCAAGCCGTCCTCGGGAGCTCCGGGGGAGCTGCCGGCCAAGGCCCGCGCCGAGAAGCCAAGCCCCGGGCTGTCGGCAGTCCTGCCGCAGGAGTCCCCCGGCGAGCCCGCACGCGTGGGGGTTGGCTTTGACCTTTACCGGGACATCGACAATGCCCCAATAACGGTGAGCAAGACCGTTGAGCAGCTGGCCGGCCATCTCCTGCAAATTCCCGCCGACAAGGTGGAGGTCGCCCTGCTCTGGCCCGGTACGCTGCGCAGCCTGGCGTGCCTTCACGCTGTCTCCACCATTTCAAGGTGGCACAAGGGAGACAAACGGGGAATCCGCACGCTGATATATCCCGCCAGAGCCAACGTGTTTCAGGACCTGAACCACGCCCAAATCGACCGCCTCGCGCTGGCCAAGCTGTACGCCGAGCTCTACGAGCCCCCGCGCGAGGTGAATCCCAAAGTTTTGGTGCCGTGCCGTGAAAAAGACACCTTTTTTACCTCCCTCAGAAGCGTTCGTTGCGGCGCAGGCATAGCACTGCAGCCCACTATCGGGGAGATACTGCCGCACTATTATTCCGACCAGGAATTCAAGGGATGGGCCTCCTGCGCGGGCGACTTGCTCAAAAACTTGAAAACCCGGCTGGGAGACCTGCACCATACCCGGGCGCTCAACATGGACGCCATCCCGGCCCTCTCCGCCCCGGATTACGCACCTGATGCCCTGTTCGCCCTGGGCTGGCGCAGCGGCGCCGAGGACCTTGAAAAAGCACTGCGAAGCCTTAAAAAGCTGGGCTCGCCCCATGCCATCTTGGTCGATGTCACCCGGGCTGCGCGCAAGAACAATCCGAAGTGGTTGCGCTCAACGGTGAGGTTTCTCCAAGTGGTTGCTGACGTGTGGCCCAAGCAGCGGCCCGGCATCTGCATCGTTGCCGACGAGCCGCACTTGCGCAATCAGCTAGTCCAGGAAATGGCTCGACTCGGCGCAAAAAACGGCGGCGCGACCCTGCCGGCTGGCAGCACCGGGATGGCGCTGCATGGGTTTCCCTGCGCCACTACAAAGGACGGGTTTCTCCCCGCCGGCGCAGCTGAGGCGCTGACGCCCCAGGCCCGGGACATACAGGTGGCCTTTACCGACACAGAGGCTGCCAAGCTCATTGGCCAGGTGGACAGGCTGAAAAAGGCAACTTCGAACCCGGGCAGCCAGGAGTTGCTGGGCAAGGTGTCGCGTTACCTGTCCCAGCTCTCTGCGCTTCCCTCCAGCACGCGGGTGCTCTCGGAGTGGCTCAATCAAACCGGCATGCCCATGGCAGTGCGGGAGCAGTACGCCTGGCCCAGCTATCGGTCCAAGTTGCGCGTGCTCCTCCAGGACCCGGGGTATGCGGACAAGACGCGGCTTGAAGGCGTGATTAAAAAGTGCGACGCGATGTGGCTCGCGTATGAAAAGGGCACTCCGTTTGCCCGGCAATTGGCCAATCTCCTGGACAAGCACACAGGCGGCACGGAGCGCTGTTGCGTGGTGTTTACCCGGCCCACGGCCAAGCGTCTGGCCGAGCGCTATTTCGAAACGTACGACGGTTATCCGCAAGGCGCAGGTTTTGAGGTTTTGAAGGACCGCGTGCGCATGGTGGTGTCTGGCTCGCCTTCAGCAGAGCTGGGACTGCGCGAGAACGAGACTGTCGTTTTCGCCGGGCTTGATGAGAATTCGCTGCGCAGCCTGATGCTGGAGGACGGGATTTCGGCGCGTACGCACTTGCTGCTCACCACGAGGAACGCGGCTTACCTCAAAGCCACGCTGGCGGTCATCGACGCGATGCCCGCCTTCAAGGACCTGGGCCCACGCGTCACGGGCCTGCTCAAGCAGCTGCCGGAGTTTCCCGAGCCAAGTGACCGCCAATTCCTTGCCCGCGAAGACTTTGTGCTTCCCGCCTTTTCCTTTGAGCAGGCACTGGCCACGCAAAGCCAGGACGAGGAGAGCAAGGACCCAGACGCGTGGGAGCTGGTCCTGGAAAACGGGCGGTCCGTGCGGCGCAGCCCGGGCGCGAAGGTCTATATTTTCGACCCCCTCTACGGATACACGCAAACCCGGGGATTTCGAGGCGTGGGCGTGCAGGACCTGCAGGCCGGTCAGCGCCTTTTCGTCATGTCCGGTGAACTGCGCGAAGCGACCGAGGCAGCTCTGCGGGATGCGGGGGTGGACGTTAGCCACGACAAGCAGTTTGAAGCGTCCCTGCATCACTACCATAACCGGGTGCTTCGCGGTATTGCTGAGACCTTGAAAAAGGCAACGCTCCTCGAACAGGCGCGTGAGCTGCGCGAGCGGCTCATCGCTGCGCCAGACGCACCCCAAGGGTTTCCCGCCGAGGGTTCCATCCGGCACTGGCTGGACGTAGCGGGCCATATGAGCGCAAATTTTCAGGAGCAGACCAGCCAGGCGCCCCGGCAGGCCGCGCACTTCAGTGCCTTCGCAAAGGTCATCGGGTTTAGTGCCTTGGAAACTGTCTATTTCTGGAAAGCTGTCATCCAGCCCCTTCGGGGCGCAAGGCGGGCAGACGGGCGCCGCGTCTCAGACGCCTACTCCGACATGCTGATGGAGCCCGAGTCGGTCGTCGTCCATAAAAAAATGAAGCCCGAAGTCGTTTCGTACCTTTTCTCTCGTGCCGAGGAAAACGTGTATTCCATCGAAGCCATCAAAAAACCTCACTCAAGGGAACTAAATGCCTGACTTGTTAATGCGTGCCGACCCGCTGACGATTTCAACAGCGCTGAAAGAAGCCGTTGTGGACGCTTTGGTGAACCTGACGTTTCAGCGCATCAGCGGGCACGGCCCCGAAGGCAGCATCCTTTTCGGGGCCCGGCCTCGCGCTTTGCTGAGCTCGGCCTTTTTACTGCCTGTGCCCGCCGGCGCGGCGGGAGGTGACGAGGTCACCCAGCCCATTCAAATCTGTGCCCATGGCTTGGACTTTCAGGTTAGCACGTCCAGGCAGGGGCCTGTCGTTGTCCAGCCCCGCCTACAGGTTTACGTGCGGGTCTTGCCTTCGGTGGAGGACATGGCCCGGCCCGACTGCGTCCTGCGCTTTCGCCTGAACGATGTCACGCGCCGGGACCTTCAGGCCAAGGTGTCTGCCGCGTTGAAAGCAAAGTGGGCTGAGATGATGGGCACGTACAAGCGCCGGGTGGACCACCCCGGCTGGAAGACGGCCGAGGACGAAATCCGCACGCGGATTCACGCGGATTTAGGCTTGCCACGGGACCTGAAAACGCTTTTCAGCGAAGAACCGGAGGATGCGTCTGATGAAGAAGGGGCCAGCGCAAATGTGGCGGAAGATGGCGCGGCGGAAGAAGGGTTCACGGTGCCGGGGGCCTCAGCCCCAGAGCTTACCCTCAAGGATTCCCAGTTCCAGCCCATGGACATTCCGCACAAGTGGCTCCGGCTGCCTTTGCCGCAGGATGCCCTGCCGACTTTCATCCTGGACCCCCAGCAGGACAAGAGCGGGTTGCGCGAAGCTTGTGAACTGGCGGCCAGCGCGCTCAACGGCGCCATCGGTACGGCTCTGCTGGCGTGGGCGACGAGTCCAGAGGGGCTGGCCTGGGGCTTTCGCACGGGCATCAAAGTCTATCCGTCTGAATACAAGGGATGGGCAGCATTCTTGGAAAAAGTACGTGCGTCGGGCAAACCCGTCGCCTTGCCTGCGATTAAGCTAGGGTGGGACGCCCGTGTCTCGCCAGATTGGCTGGACCCCGCGCGCGCCAGCGTCCATGTGTCGCTGGAGAATCGTTCGGAGCCTCCGAAGAAGAATCGCGACGAGACGGACGATGCGGTGTTTCAGGTGGACGTTACCGCGACCTTGCCACGCGCGCTGCACCGACCGCTCAAACTCGGGCGGGTCGAGGCGTCCTACCGCTACAACAAGTACCTGGACTACCCCGCCACCGGCTTTAACGGCGGCGTTGAGGTTCTGCACAGTGAGAACCCCCAGGTGCTGACGCTGCGCACGACCTGGTCGCCTCGCTACACCCAGCCGCGGATTGTTCCCAAGTCATACACCGCGGTGAACCCGCACATCCGGGCTTTGAGCGAACCGCAAGGCCTGGCCGGCTTGCTTCTCTTGGGCGAGGAGCTCGATGCCTGGCTGGCGACACTGCCCAGCAAGGTGCATCTCCAGGAGGGCCTCTCGGCAGATGACGTCCCCGGCCTGCTGCGCGAGCAAGGCGGCTTTGCCGCAGACACAGAGTCCTGGAAGAAGGAAATCCAAGCCATTCATGCAGGCCTTCGAATCCTGAAGGAGTCCAAGGCCGAGTGGGACAAGACCAAGAAGCGGGGGCCGCAGTCGAGCGACAAGGCCGCGGTCTATGAGGCCTGGCTCGCCATGAACGAAACCATGGCCGAGCTGATGAAGGAGAAGCTTCCCGATGACAGCGGCGCCTGGCGTTTGTTTCAGATTGCCTTTATCGTGGCCAACGTGCCAGCCATTGCGAGCCGAATGAAGTGTTTTGGTCATGAGTTCGACAGGGAGCGGGACGACACGGTGACCTTGCTGTACTTCGCAACGGGCGGGGGCAAATCCGAGGCGTTTTTCGGACTCCTGGTGCTCAACCTGTTCTTTGACCGCTTGAGGGGGAAAAAGACGGGCGTGACCGCCATGCTGCGCTATCCGCTGCGCTTGCTCACCATCCAGCAAGCCCAGCGCTGCGCCCGGGTCCTGGCCAAGGCCGAGCTGGTCCGCCGCAAGCACGGGCATGGCGGCGACGCGTTTGCCCTTGGCTTTTGGGTCGGCAGCGGCGGCTCTCCCAATCACCCCGGCGCACCCGGCATGGACCTCATCCCCCCCGTGGAGAAGGAGCCCCCTACCGCCAAAGGTGAAGCTGCGCTGCTGCAGACCGACGTGAACTACGAGCTGCAAAAAGCTGCCTGGAACAAAATTCCGAACTGCCCCTTTTGCAAGGCTGACACCGCCCTGCGCCTGTTCCCGGCGCTCGGAGGCACGCTGGCGCATGTCTGTACCAGCGCCAGCTGCGCTTCAAACATTGGAGGCTGGCAACCCCTTCCCTTTTATATCTGTGACAGTGACATCTACGACCTGGCCCCGTCCGTTTTGCTCGGCACCGTTGACAAGCTGGCGCTCATTGGCCAGTCCGCAAAAACCCTTCGCCGTATTTACGGCATGCTAGGTGCGGCCCCCTGGCGTCACAAGGCAACGGGCCGGCTGAGGGTGCCGCAGCAACCCAAGGAATTCGCAGGAGGCCCCGCAGCCCACGGATGCGAGGGCCTGTTTCCCGCCTATCCCGATGGCATCAAGCTGTTTCACGACCCCTTTCCCAGCCTGCTGATTCAGGACGAGGCGCACTTGCTGGACGAGTCGCTGGGCACCTTCGCGGGCCTGTTTGAGTCGGCGCTGGACGCTATTTTGGCCGAGATGAGCAAGCCGCTGCACGCGCTGGTGACGTTCGAGCCAGACGGGCAGACACGCCGGCGGGCCAAGGTCATTGCAGCTTCTGCGACGGTCTCCGAGCCCCAGCGCCAGATGGAGCACCTATACCAGCGCCCCGTGCCTGCGATGCAGTTCCCGTTTCCGGGGCAAAGTCTGTACGAATCGTTCTATGCCGGGCCGAAGGCGCCATCGCCTCAAGACACGGGGCGGGCTGCTTTTGCCACCCGTGACATTGAAAAATGGGCAAGCTGGAGCCGTGTGTATGTGGCGTTCATGACCAACGGGCGGCCTCATACCGCGACCACGGTGTCGGTGCTGTCTAACTTTCACACGCTTATTTCTGAGTTCTTGATGGGGATGGCGTCCGGGGACACGCCGCGAATTGAGGCCTTGCGCGCTCGGCTGACAGCAGGTGTTTCAGAAGGCCCCCTCTGCGCGATGTACGTCGCCCAGCTTGAAGCGGCCACAGACTCCGAATTGGCTACGCTCATCGATTTGCACCGCATCGCGCTGACCTACGTCACCAACAAAAAGGGCGGTGACCAAATCATGGCGGCTGAGTTTGAGGAGACGCGAAAGCGGCATGCCGACCGGGGCCTTGCCATGGGCGACTTGAAAACCAAGTTGATTTCGGGCTCGGTGTCCCAAGGGGACATCCAGCACACTATCGAAGACGCGCAACGCCGGCCCGCGCCAGGGCACCCCATGGGCGAGCTGGGCGACGTGCTGCGCTCGGTCATTGCCACCTCCTCCATCTCCCACGGCGTGGACGTCGATGAGTTCAACGCCATGTTCTTTGCGGGCATGCCTTCGGACATCGCCGAATACATCCAGGCGTCTTCTCGGGTCGGACGCACGCATGTGGGCTTCATTGTGCTCATTCCCACCCCGCAGCGCCGGCGGGACCGCTACATCGTGGAAGTGTTCGACAGCTTTCATCGATTCCTGGAGCGCATGGTTCAGCCGGCGGCCATCGACCGCTGGGCCGGCAAGGCCATCGAACGCGTACTTCCCAGTTTCATCCAGACGTATCTCACCGGCGTGCGGTACATGTCAGATATCACCTGGGCGGAGCCTGAGGACAAGGAAAACGTCGCGAGCCTGGACTGGATTCCCAGCATCATCCGGGAACTCAAGCAGGAGGCGTCAAAGAAAAAGCTTGTCGACGGCCTGTGCCGGTTTATTGAGCGAGCCATTGGCCTGAATAACGGAGATTTTGCACCGGGGGGCAAGGAGCACTACAGCGCACTGGTGCGGGACAAAGTTTATGACTTGCTAAACGGCTGGGCCAGCAACGACCTGCAGGCAGAGCAGAGCCTGTTCGAGTACTTCCGGGAGCAAACCAGCGTGATGAACCGGCCCATGACCTCCCTGCGCGACGTCGATGAGATGGCCAATATCCATTTCGGCGGAAAGGACCTCAACGGCAGGAGGCTGGAGACCGAGCTCGCTCGCAAAGTGATGATATTTATCCGGCATGGGGTTGCGCAAAGTGACGTAAGGGGAGAAGGACAATGAGCTATTCACACAAGGCCAAGACTGCGGCGGGCGCGGAGATTCAGCCGCCCAAGGCACCTCCGATGACCCGGTCTCGAAGCCAGGTTGCCACGGCCTATGCGCCCGGTGCTCTTTTCACCTTCGAGGGCGGCTTAGGCGCCTGCTTGGCCATCCCGGACCAGCAAGAGCGGCAAACGCCTGCGGATATCTCCAAGGAGACGGCCGAGCAGATTCATCTGCGGGTGCGTGAGGTCTGGCAGAACTGGTTCAACCGGGCCAGCACTGGAGGCACCGACAAGCACGCTGCATTGCCCGGGCAGTGCCTTGACCTCATGCTGCTGCGCGAAGGCCGGTACCACGCCCCGTCCCCGTCCCGCTTCGAGCTGGTGGACCCGCTGCAGATGGGCTACGTTCCCGCGCCGCTGGCCTTTGTCTGCAACGTTTGCCAGCGATTCAGGAGTTTTACTTCGGTCAAGGCCGCGGCTGACGGGCTCTCTGGCCTGGCGGGCGAGCCCTGCGGTGCAACGGGCCCCGAGCACACGGGAAAGTGCCGCTGGCGCCAGCTGGACGTGGTGTTCATCCACTGGTCTGGAGCTTGGGAGCCGCCGAGCCCCGGCAGGTGGGAATGGCGTGCCAGCACGGAAAAGCGTCCCGGTCAACTCCACGAACCGATGGGCCGATGCTGGTGTGGCAGCGAAAAATTTTATCTGCGGGACAACTCGCCACGCATCGGCCAGTGGTTCTTCCAGTGCGACGCAGGTCACAAAGACGGCGACAGCTGGATTCAAAACGACCCGGTCACCACCGAACTCCTGGGTGACCAGGGCACGGCCAGGCCGCCGCGGTGGCGGCGAATGGAGCCCATCTCCTACCGGGCGTCTGCTGTGTTCTATCCGCACACCGAGCAGTTCGTCGTGTTCTCAAAAGAGCAGAGCAGCCTGCTGCGGCTGCTACAGGAGGGCAAGCACCAGGAACTGGCCGCTTTCGTTGCGGAGCGCTACGGGATGGGGGCCGTCGTGCCGACGGCGCAGAGCATGCTCGAGACGCTTCGCGCGGGCGGAGAGCAGCACAGGCACAAGGTCCAGGACTATGAAAGTATTGCGCTGATGCTGAGCAACCCGCTGATGCAGGCTAACCCCGACATGGCCCGGATGCTGGAAAAAAGCCTGGAGGACAAGGCTCAGGACTGGCGAAATACCCCGGGGCTCATTCCCGTGGACCGCGAAATACCGCCATTGCTCTTGAGCCAGGCGCAGCTCAGGGCCGAGTTCGGCAGCCGCTACGACCCCTTCACCCTGGCCGTGGAGCACGAAGCGCTGAACCGAAGCAAGCTGTCTGCAACCGCGGGGCTGGAGGGGCGCGCGCCCTTTGTGCGGTTCAACCACTTGGACAAGGACTTGTCGCCCAGCACCGAGGCCCTGCGCACGGAGCAGCAGCAGGCCACGACGCGCCTGATGGGACTGCTGGGGATGGCAGAAATCGGCCTGATTCGGGAGTTCGACCTATGCCGATTCACGCATGGCTTTACCCGGATGTCCAGCGAGCCCCTGATTGAAAAGAACGACAGCGGTCAGGCGGTTCACTATCCGGTGCGGCTCAATTTGTTCCCCACCTTGGGTAACGGCAAGCGGCCCGTCTATGTGGTCACGCAGGCCAACGAAGCTATCTATGTGCGGCTGCGCCCGGAACTGGTCTATGCCTGGCTCAAGGGAGTCGGCGTTGGCGACCTGCCCGAATGGGACCCGGCGGGCCCGCTGAAGTTCGGCGCCCACCTGCTTCAGCTGGCACGTCCCTTCGGAAAGTATTTTTCTGAGCTTCACCCCGGGCCCGCTTCGACGTACCGCTACGTCTACACGCTGCTGCACACCTATGCGCATGTGTTCATGAAGTCCATTTCGGAGTATTCGGGCCTGGACCTGGGCTCGCTCAGCGAGTACCTGTTCCCGGCCGATATGGCCTTCGTGGTGTACCGCAACGGCACGACGATGGACCTGGGCAACCTGTCTGCCCTGTGGCGCAACTTTAACAACATCTTCCTGGAGCACCTGCTGGCATCGAAGACGCTCATGTGCGGCTCCGGCAGTCTGTGTGACACCAATCCCCACAAGCCGGGGGCATGCCCTGACTGCGTGATGGTTCCCGAGACGTCGTGCCTGGCGAGCAACCAGCTGCTGTCCCGCGCAGTACTGCGTGGCGGCCCGGCCCCTCGGGAAGACAAGGACCACCAAGGGCAGGAAATCCCTGGCTTCCTGGACATGGCGCACGCACATGCCGCAGCTTGACTCGACCTTTGCAGTGCTGGCCAAGCATTCTGAGCTGCTAGAGCCCGTGCTGGGACTGGCGAGCAAAGGACTGCTCCGGGGCCCAACATCCCTGGGCAGCCTTGCGGGAAGGGCAGGCATCTCCCTGGCCAAGCTTCCGGAACTCGCGCGCGCCCTGCGGGCCGGCGCTGGCGCAGCGGTCTTCAGTGAAGCATCCATGGGTCAGTGGCATCTGTCGTGCTCGCCGGCTGTAGCGGCGGACCTTGCGCTCATGCTTCGGGGGCTGAACGTTTACCGCCAGCGCGTTCACGAAGACCGGGACCGAGTGACGGCCGTCATCTCGAAGCCGGCCGAGCCGAGCCAGTTCACGGGCACCCTGGAGAAAACGCTCGAGGGCTTTCGGGGGCTCGAAACCACGGCCGAGGCGCTGATAGACCTGGCGCATCGTGCTCAGCGCCGGTTTACGGTGATGTCGCCCTTCGTGGACAGCTCTGGGCTGGACCGGCTGGTGGTGCTGTTCGGTGAGACAGGACCTGCCGTACGGCGCGAGCTGATTACTCGCCGGCCCTTCGACGTGGCGGTAGCGCCTCGCCTGCCTGAGCTCCAAGCGCTGGGCGTGCAAGTCTATGACTTCAGAATTGCACAAGAAAGGGCGGGCAGGAACGAGACGTTTCATGCCAAAGCGGTGCGCGTTGACGAGGACGAGTGCTACGTCGGCTCCTCCAACATGAACGAATGGTCCTTTCACTACTCCCTGGAGCTAGGCTTCAATGTAAAGGGCCGGGCCGCAAATCGGATATCGCAGGTGCTGGACGCCGTTATCGAAGTTTCTGCGGTTGTTCATCTGGCAACATAACGTATATCCATTAGCAATATAAAAGCACCATGCTAAATAACTCACTATGGCCCGTCCCAAAAGCAAAACAGAAGCGACATCGCTCAAGATGACCCCCGAGGTCCGGGACCTGTGGGAGCGCTGCGCCGCGGCCGAGCACCGCAGCCTCACCAACATGTTTGAGGTCATGGTGCGCGAGCACGCCAAGAAGCTCAAGCTCAAGCCGGCCCCCGTGCCTGCGGTCCCACCCACCCAACCAACAGATAACAAGTAATCCTAGGATATGGCTCAAAATTTCTCAGAACTCGCAAATTTCGTCTGGTCCGTCGCCGACCTCCTGCGCGGTGACTACAAAGCCGCCGATTACGGCAAGGTCATCCTTCCGCTGACTCTCCTGCGCCGCCTGGACTGCGTGCTCGAAGGCACCAAAGAACAGGTTCTTGAGGAGCATGCCAAGCACAAGGGCGAAGGCGACGCCCCTACCAGCCTTGACCGCATCCTCAAACGCAAAAGCAAGCAGGCCTTTTACAACACCAGCCCCTTCACGCTGCAGACCCTGCTCGATGACCAGAAGCACATTCGCCAGAACCTGACGGCCTATATCGGCGAGTTTTCGGCCGACGCCCGTGACGTGTTCGAGCGTTTCAAATTCCTCGAACGCTTAGTGGAGCTCGATGACAAGGACCTGCTGTTCCTGCTCATGCAGAAATTCGCCAGCATTGACCTGCACCCGGATGCCGTGCCCAATGAAACCATGGGCCTGGTGTTCGAGGAGCTCATCCGCAAGTTTGCCGAGGCGTCCAACGAAACAGCCGGCGAACATTTCACCCCGCGTGAGGTTATCCAACTCATCGTGCATTGCCTGTTTTCCGGGGACAGCGAAGCGCTATCCAAGCCGGGCGTGGTGCGCTCGATGTACGACCCCACCGCCGGCACGGGCGGCATCTTGTCCGTGGGCGAGGCGGTGGCCCGCTCCATCAACAAATCGGCCAAAATGGTGCTGTTCGGCCAGGAGCTTAACGATGAGTCGTATGCCATCTGCAAGGCCGACATGCTCATCAAGGGTCAGGACCCCAAGAACATCGTGCGCGGAAACACCCTGTCGGCAGACGGCTTCCCTGACGAGAAGTTCGACTACGGCGCGGCCAATCCTCCGTTCGGCGTCGACTGGAAGAAAGTACTTGACCCTATCAAGACTGAGCACGAGACAAAAGGCTTTGCCGGTCGCTTCGGCCCGGGCCTTCCACGCGTATCAGACGGCTCCCTGCTTTTCCTGATGCACCTGATTTCCAAGATGCGCCCTGCTGCCGAAGGCGGCGGCCGTATTGGCATCGTTCTGAACGGCTCACCCCTCTTCACAGGGGACGCCGGTTCCGGGGAATCGGAAATCAGGCGTTGGCTGCTCGAAAACGACATGTTGGAGGCCATCATTGCGCTGCCCAACGACATCTTTTTCAATACCGGAATCGCCACCTACATTTTTATCTTGGATAACGACAAGAAAGCTGACCGTAAGGGAAAGGTCCAGCTCATCGACGCCACGCGCATGTACACCAAGATGAAAAAGAGCCTTGGCAACAAACGCGTGCGCATCACGGACGAGCAGATTTCCGAAATCGTGGGCGTCTACTCCGCGGGTGCCAAAGATGCCAACTTCGAGCTGGAGTTCAAAGAGCCGGTGAAATCGACTGGCGGCAACCCGGCCGAGGCACCGGCCCTCCGGATTGTGTCCAAGGTCTTTGAAAACAAATTCTTCGGCTACCGCAAGGTGACGGTGGACCGCCCCCTGGCAGAAGGCAAGACTGGCAAATTCAAAAAGGGCGAGAAGGCCTTCGATAAGGACCTGCGCGATACGGAGAGCGTGCCGCTCACCGAGTCGATTGACGCGTACTTCAAGCGAGAGGTGCTGCCGCATGTGCCCGACGCCTGGGTGAACAAGGACGTCAAGGACGAAAAGGACGGTCTTCCGGGCAAGGTTGGCTATGAAATCAATTTCAACCGGTACTTCTACGTCTACAAGGCGCCGCGCAAGCCGGCGGTGATTGCAGAAGAAATTCTGGAGATGGAGAAGCGGTTTGTGGAGCTGATGAAGGGGGTGGTGGCGTGAGCGGGTGGGCGCAGACGCGACTTCGCTATGTGACCGACCTCAATCCTCCGGTTCGTGCTGACTTACTTGCGGCGCTTGACACGGAACTTTCTTTCCTGCCAATGGACTCCATTGGCGAAAACGGTTCGTTGAATCTTGCGCGAACCCGTCCCATCGCAGAAGTTCGAAACGGGTATTCATACTTCGAAGACGGAGATGTTGCGTTTGCCAAAGTAACGCCGTGTTTTGAAAACGGTAAGGGTGCGCTCATGCAGGGCTTGGAAAAGGGCGCTGGCTTTGGAACAACTGAAATAACTGTACTTCGTCCAAAGACCGGGACAAACGCAAGGTACCTACGTTATATCGTTCAAAGTGAAATGTTTCGGCAACTTGGTGTCGGCGCAATGACGGGTGCTGGCGGCCTAAAACGAGTGCCTGACGACTTCACACGAGACTTTAAGACTGTCTGGCCCGAGGCAGTAGCCCAAGAGCGCATCGCCAACTTCCTTGACGACAAAACAGCGCGGATTGATGCTTTGATTGCGGAGAAGGAGCGGCTTTTAGCGCTGCTTAATGAGCATCGGCTGTCAGTTTCGGCGCAAGTCCTGGCCGAAGCATCCAGCGGACTTCGGGCGAAGTTAGGCTTTTGTGTTGACCTTCTTCCGGGCTATGCGTTTCCCAGCGATGAATTCAGTCGCGATGCGGGAAACATTCCGCTTCTGCGAGGTATAAACGTCGCTCCAGCCAGCATTCGCTGGGATGAAACCGTCTATTGGTCCCGTGAATACGATAGTTCGCTCGAGCGATTCAGGCTGCAACAGGGTGACGTCGTACTTGGCATGGACCGCCCCTGGATTTCTTCCGGTGCTCGTGTCGCCATGATTGACGAAGCTTCAGCCGGTTCCTTTCTCCTTCAGCGGGTATGCCGACTTCGTGGGGGAGTGAGGCTGACCCAGCGATTTTTGTTCTTCGCCCTCTTAAGCGATGAGTTTCGGCAGTCTGTTGAAGTGGACTTAACGGGAGTCAGCGTCCCGCACCTAAGCCCGGAGCAAATTCTGCGCTTCAAGGTGCCTGTATTGACAGTTGATGAGCAGAGGGTACGCTGTGACGTAGCTGACCGGCAACTCTTAAAAATTGAGCAGTTGGAAGCGCATACCCTTCAAATGCTTGACCGCCTCCGCGAGTACCGCTCCTCTTTGATTTCAGCGGCGGTGACGGGGCAGTTGGACTTTGACGCGCTTGAGGTGGCCGCATGACTGAAGAACAGGCCAGTCCCCCTGAGGGGGTAGTGCCGCCTTCTCGCATTGCCAAGGGTGTTACGACGCGGGTGGCCCAACTGTGACGTGCTTGCACGAGCATGTTTAAGACTTCGCCTTACTCACGCAGACCTCGTTCAGCCGCCTCAACCGAGGTCTAATATTGAGTATCCGGGGATGCGCGCAATGGTGCGTGCGGCTGCGGCTTCCGCGCTACCGTTGGCTACGATGGTTTCAAGGAGGCGGCTGGAAAGGGTCTTCCATTGCTCATCAATGATTTCGCGCGCTTGCGCCGGTGTGTATCCAAAGACCGCACAGTCAGAAAGAAGATTTTCCAGCGAAATTTCGCCGCCTTTCGTCCCGAAACTCAGCGCCAGGTAATTGCGCTTGCTAAGTTTTTCCGAAATAGTCAGGTCGAACGCCGGCGCGAGAACGAACTCGCGGTCAGCACCTGCCACGACACCGTGGTTCTTATCATGGTCGTCGGTGTTGCCTACGAGTGCGTTGAAGACGACACGACGATATAGCTCACGCACACTTCGCGTTGGCGAGCGCTCCCAGACGCGAAGCTGCCGCGCGAGGTTCGTGTATGAGCCCTGAAACGAGTATTTGGCGACCTCCGGATTACTCCAGAAGATACTCCGCGCGCTGGCGTAACGCCAGCGCCCGAAGCCTCCCCCGCTCAACGGGCTGCGGTCGAATCGCTCAACAAGCAACACCGGTTTACCGTCGAGTTGACGAACGCTGTGACGCGGCACCGTGATATCGCAGGCGTCTGCGAGTGTGAGCAGCGCAGCCTCGACGCACGGCACCGGTGCAAGCTCGACACTGTCCTTCACGCTTATGCCCTTAACCAGCCAGAGCGCGCCGCCGTCTTCGAGAGTCAGCTTGGGGCGGACACCGCCTGAGCCTGCTTCGCCCAGCAGATACACGCTTTCCTCCGGAGATAGCGACTCGCCTGCTTCGACGCGCGCGTGCAAGGCAAGCGTGTACTCGAGGGTTTGAGGCGTCGTCGAGTGCGCGCGTGCTGGCGGGGTTTCGCGGCTGTCGCTAAAGGCGAGTGCGCCAACCGTTTGGCCACGCGCATGCAGTAGGTAACCCCGCTCATCCTGCACACCGATGGCGCGGTCAATGAGGCGCCGCCCCCAAGCATCGGGGCCGGCATCGAGTAAAACAGAAAACCACCCGTCTAGGGCAGCTGTTTCATACCGCTTTGTTTGGAGAGGCAGAATAATTGGGTCAAGAGGCACCCCGTCCTCCCGTTCCAGGTAACTGCGGCCGTATGTGAACGCACCAACAATTCCGACCTCGTTTCTTGTCCGGTCATAACGACCGCACAAGACCGGCTCGGCCTGGCCAGGCAAGTAGACCCATACCCATAGCGGTTCGTTTTCACGTTCCGGGGAATTCAATGGGGACGTCTTGTTAGAAATCATTGTCAACCTTCTGGGAAAGCCGTACACGCTTTTCCGCGACCGAGAAGCGCAGGGCGAGCCCGTCACGGTCGAGCCCCGGGTCCGCAATGAGGTCAAGCTCTTGCCCCAGGCTCATGCACCCTAGAACGGCGACGTATGCCCCCAGCGATGTTGAAAGTTCACCCCGCTCAACCGCTTCCACCGTCTTGCGCGATAAACCCGTTTTGTCGGCTATATCTTCTAGGCGGAGCCGGCGTGCTTGTCGCGCACTACGAATTCGCCGACCCAGCGATGTGACCTGGTTAGTCAGCTCAATGGGCAACAGGGAGAGGTTGGCGGCACGCGTCATAAGGACCATTATAGTGTTTAACGGTAACTATAGCAACCACAGATTCGCGAGGATTCTTCCTTGATGCCTGAACCCCTACAGAATTCACTTCTCCGCACAAACGGCGGCGCCCCATTGGAAACCCATAATTGCGCTGCGGCGTATCGTTGGGCCACCAGCGGAGTAAAACCTTTTGCCAAGGATTGAGGCTAAGCCGGGCTTTGCATGACAAACCTGTTCGCCTTTCGCGCACCGCAACCCTCCGACATGGTGGCCACAGCCGACCCTACCGGGCCAGAGAACGACCAGACATTGCTGCGCATAGCGCAGGGGCTGGCGTCGTCGTGGCAGCCTGGGGTGTTGGTGGTGCATACCAAAGCCGGGGTGATGTCGTACCGGCATGCTGCCAAACCTGCATTTTTTGAAGCTCACCCAAGCGGGCCACCCGTCCCCTCCGCTTTACCTGCTGAAGACTTTGACGCCGCAGCCTCTACACACGGGTGTTGCCCGTCTTTAGCGGAAAGAACATAGAGCCCCGACTCGGGGGAGGCACAGGGTGCATAACTTGAGCGCGAGCCAAGCCGCGCCTTAGCAGCATCACATCACCCCTACAAGGCTTCGTTCGGCGAAGCCGGCAACGGCAAAAGTTCTGGAAACAGATATTCGAAAAGACGCTGGTGCTTCTGGTCCGCAGTGTACTTCTCCGGGTCGGCATGCATGTCTGGCAAATAAGCCTTAACTCGTTTTGCCCAGTTGCCCGTCTTGTCCTGCTGCTTCAGCAATGGAGCCCTGTCGTACACCGCAAGGGCCCGGCGGAACCACATCAGATATCGAGGGTAAGACTCAGCCAGGTAGTGCGCCACTTCGATGAAGTGCTTGCGGTTCAGGCCCACAGGCCTACCGTGCTTTGCCGAGTAGAAGCAGTTCAGCATGGCCACTGGCAGGCGCATGTCCTTGCCGTAAAAGCGAAGCGGGGTCAGAGAAATCAGTCCCCAGTCGTTCCAGTCCTTCGGTACGCACTGCGGAAACTGATGGACTTCATGCTCCTGGTCGTAGAGGGACGAATAGCTGCCCGCAACTTGAAGCCACCAGGCTTCAAATCGCGTTGGCCAGCTGGCGCGCTCCGCAGCTTCGTCAGCAACTCGCCGGGCTTGAGCCCCGGCGTAGTCAAAAAAGTAGACCTGCTGCTTTTCCTGGTCAAGCGTCAGTTCATCGAAAGATACCCGTTGCCGGCGCAGAACGGGCTCCGCATTCCCATGGCCCGGCTCGGACCACACGCAGTCGAGCAGAAATTTCCCAGCCGCTCGTGATGCATCGCGGGTAGCTTGCGACACGATGAAGGCGTTCTGGTTATTGTTGTAGAAAACGTCATCTTGGGTGAGCCGGCGGCCGTCGTCCTCAAAATGAGCGAAGACCCAAAACAGGAGGCCCCCTTCCAGGGTGTAAAAGCGCCGGCGCTCGGCGATGACGTCGAGAAACGTGGTCGAGAGCTGAACCTCAAACGCGAACTTCAGGTTTTCGAGTTGTGCGCTCACATCGGGCTTGCGCCAGGCACCGGTGACAGAACCGGTCCAGCGCTGTTCGGAGGCAATATCCGCAAACCGACCATTCGCGTACAGCGACTCCACCAGCCATTGCTTCATCTGTCGATGAAGGAAGCTCTCCTTCGCCCCGTTGTACTTCCTGGCATTGATTTCCTCCTGAGTGAGCTCCCCCCGCGTGACCGCGCTGCAGCGCCCATCTTCCAGGGTGTGCTTGAACCAGAATCGGCGGCGCTCTTTCCGAGAAAGCAGCGCGAGCGGGACGAAGCACTCCGGGCACAGGTACAGGGCACGGTCCTCTTGGTTGCTGGTCGCAACCGCCATTCTCAGCTGCATCAGGTGCGCAAGGTCGTCCCCGATGACCTCGCGCACAGGAAGCTCCCGCCCGGTGGACGCCTCCAGGACGACCGGAATTTCGGGGTCTGTGACGGCAAGCCCCTCTGGCGTATTGAACTCGGTTATTTGCATAGCCCGACATTAGCCGGGCTTCGCGAAAATAACAAGTTCGCCGCACGCCGAATGCCACCGACCTCAGCTATCCAGCACCAACCTCGGAGGGCAACACGCGCCGCATAGGCGACCTCCGCGCGCGCTGGCTGCCCCTCAGCCGCTTGGCCCTTGGGCAACCGGCCACTGTCTGGCTGGACAGCCTCGTGGAAGGTACCCGTACGGTTGCTGAGAAAATCTATCGCATGCCGCCAGTACCGCTCCAGTGAGTGGCTAGAGTCGCGGTATCGCCTTCCTTGAACACAAGCATATCCACGTCTTGGACGAAAAAAAAATAGCGCAAATGCCCATTCAAGGGGGCATTTGAAGACTTTTCCTATGCAACAACCACTGGCTTTATTAACAAGTATTTGAGAAAATACTACTCATTAAAAATTTAAGAAATGCTGATACTTGCCGCCAATGACCAAGCCCACCCTCGCCCCTGACCCCTGGCACTTCCCCCGCCCCGAGTTGGCTCAGAAATACCTGCTGTCCTTCGGCCTGGGCTTGTCTTCTGCACGGGGGTTGTTCGCAAAACGCCGGATGGGCAAGTCTGAGTTTCTTGAGCAAGACCTTATCCCCGCGGCGCAGGCCGAGGGCTATCTTACGGCTTATCTGAACATGTGGGACGCCCGCACTCACCCAACGCCCTCGCTGGTGGCCGCGCTCAGCCGCGCCGTGGAGCCCAAGGGCCTTTCAAAGCTGGTCCAGCGGCTGAACGCACCGCTCAAGAAGGTCAAGGCTTCTGGAAAGCTGCCTGGGTTGGTAGAAGGGTCGCTCGAAGCCGAGTTGGTTGACGGCCCCGCTATTGCCGGACCGTTGCTCAGTGAGCTGCTGCGCGGATTTGACAAGCCCGGAAAACGCCTGCTGCTGGTGCTCGACGAGGCGCAGGTGCTGGCGGACCCGCTTCATACCGAGCTGGCCCACTCCCTGCGGGCGGGGCTGGACAGCAGGAAGCAAAACATCAAGGTGGTGTTTGCCGGCAGTTCCGAGCCCACGCTGCGGCGCATGTTCGGGCGCTCGACGGAGCCGTTCTACAACTGGGCGCCGCTCGAGCCTTTCGAGCTCCTTGACGCCGAGTTCGTCAAGGCCATGGTCGCCAAGGTGAACAATCTGTCCCGGTTTCCTCTGGCCGAAAAAGACGCCATGGCCGCCTTTGAGACGCTGAAAAAAACCCCCGAGTTCTTTCGGCGCTACCTGAACCGGTACCTGACCTATGCAGAGCTTGGTCCGCAGGCAGCGCTGGAAGACACCCAGGCGCACGTATTTAGCGGCGCCAATTTCAAGGACTTGTGGAACAAGCTATTGCCCGCAGACCGGGAGGTGCTCAAGCTGCTGGTGAAGGGGGTGACCGACCTGTATTCAGAGGCCAACCGACTGCGCCTGGGCCTCTCGCTCGGGCTGGACAAGGCGGTTAGCAAGAACACGCCCCAGAATTCTTTGCGCCGGCTTCAGGACGAGGGCCTGGTGGCCCGTTTCGACCACGGTGAGTACCAAGTGCAGGATGATGCCATGGCCGAATGGCTGCGAAACCTAGAGCTCGATATCTGACAACGCGGGCTCTTGCCGACCAGCCTGAAACACTTAAAACTCCTAAAAACTCAATCAAATCAAATACTTATCAAATGCTACCGCATAGCATACAAATTTGTTTACTAGCGAATACGGGGCCGTCCAGGGCGTAACGCCCAGCCTTTTCCAACAGGTTATCCCTTCAACTACGCATCCTTGCGGGACATGTTCATGACTACGAAAACGATAAAAATCGCCGTGATTGCCGCCGCTGTAGCCGTTGCCGGTTACTGGTACTGGTCCCCGTTTCTGGCAATTCGCCAGATGCAGTCCGCAGCTCAGGAGAAGGACGCCGAAGCCTTCAACGAGCGCGTGGATTACCCGAAACTGCGCGAGAGCCTCAAAGGCCAGCTCTCGGCCGTCATGGGCGAACAAATGGCCAAGACCCAGGATGCGGGCAATCCTTTTGCTGCACTGGGCTCGATGCTGGGCCTGGCCATGGTAGACCGGTTCGTGGACGCCATGGTCCGCCCCGAGACGGTGATGCGGGCCATGCAGGACGGCCAAATGTCTCCAGCTGCCGCCAAGACGAGCGATGCCCCGGCGCCGACCACCAGTAATCCGGACAGCCCGGCCCCCGCCGCAGCCCGGGAGGACAACAAACCAAAGTGGACCTATGACCGAAAAGGTGTGGACAGGCTCATCGCCTATGCAACCGACCCACAAAAACCCGGCGCACCGAACTCGGAAAAGCTGGGCGTCGTATTTGAGCGAAGTGGCTTTGCGAACTGGAAGCTGACGGAAGTCAGGCTGCCAGTGCTTGGCAGATAAATCGAAGTATTCCGTAGCCGAGCAAAAAAACCGTGAAACTTCCGAACGAAGCCGATATCGTCATTGCGAAAGCCTTGAATGAGATTTCCCCAAAATTAAAAACAGCATTTGTTATCGGCCCCCTGCAATCAAAAAGAGGTCTTGACGAATTTTTTGAGTCAAGGGTACTGTGGGAGGACGCGCTTGACTGGCCCTATGACAAAGATATCGTGCTATGGTTTTTGTCTAAGCGGGCCAACGCTGCCATAAATCGCTGGCTCCAAAATTCCAAATTGTCTGTTCTGGCCGGGGTGTCTCCCCTGCTTACCGGGAGTGTGCTGGTTTCCCGTGAACGTATTGACCATATTCGGGAACATCGAGACAACCAAGCAGTTGGCACTCTGGCTGTGGTGGAGTTGCTGCGCCAGCTCTTTGTTGAAGGAGCTCCCACTTTTTGTGCGAATAAAAGCACAGGAGACAGAAAACAGGGTTATGACCAACAGCTTGTAATGTTCAACAGCACTTACAAGTCAAAAAACAAAGAAGTGTCTGGGCAGTTCCCTGCTGCAATACTCAGTTTTAGCGCAGAGCCCGTACCGCACCTGAAAATAGAGACTGCTTACTGGATGCATTCCCGTAAAGCAGAAACGCTCCGAAAGGGAGCGCTCTAGTGATAAAAAAATCTGTCTCGGATGGAAGAACGGCTGAAAGTCCAACTTCTGACACCTTGGTCAGTCGTCTCGTCCAGGCAATTAGCCTGCAAGAACCTCCATTTTCTTCATCGGCCGAGAATCTAGCGCAATTTTCGGCTACCGGAACGCCTTGCCGGGTCTCACCGCAAGACAGATTTGTTCAGTATAGCACCTGCTTTTCGCGGGGGTTAGACCCTGCAAGAGCTTTTGACCAAGTTGGATACGTTGGCTAAATCGCCACCCTACACGAATAAAACATGACAACAATAGCCAACGTCCACACCGAACGCGTCTTCGAAAACGAGCTTTGCGAGCACCTGGCCGCCAACGGCTGGTCCGTGCGCACCCACCTGCAGGATGCCAAGTCCTACAGCCGTGAGCTGGCCCTCTTCCCCGAAGACCTGATTGCCTTCGTCCAGGAGACGCAGCCCAAGGAGTGGGCCAAGTTCAAGCAGTGGCACAACGGCCAGTCCGAGGCGATGTTCACCAAGCGTGTGGCCGACCAGCTCAACAGGCACGGCACCCTGCACCTGCTGCGCCACGGGTTCAAGGACTCGGGCAGCAACGGAACCACCAAGTTCTTCCTGTGCCAGTTCCGCCCGGCGCACAAGAAAAACATGCAGCTGTGGGAGATGTATGAGAAGAACCGCCTGACGGCCATCCGCCAGTTGCACTACTCGCTGCACAACGAAAAAAGCTTTGACATGGTGCTCTTCGTCAACGGCTTGCCGGTGGCCACCACAGAGCTCAAGACCGACATGACGCAGTCCATCAAGGACGCCATCGACCAGTACAAGAAGGACCGCCTGCCCCGCGACCTCAAGTCCAAGGAGCTCGAACCCCTACTGCAGTTCAAGACCCGGGCCCTGGTGCACTTTGCGGTGTCGACCGACGAGGTTTTCATGGCCACCAAGCTCGAGGGCGACAAAACATATTTCCTGCCGTTCAACCTGGGCCGTCCGGACGGCTTTGGCGGCGCTGGCGCTGGCAATCCCCCTGCGACCAAGGAACATGGCTACCCGACTTGGTACCTGTGGAAGCTGGTCTGGTCGCGCGATGTCTGGCTCGACATCCTGGGGAACTTCCTGCACATCGAGGTGAAGGAGGCGCAGGACAAGGCCGGCAAGAAAGTCACCAAGGAATCCTTGATTTTCCCGCGCTTTCACCAGCTCGACGCCGTGCTGCACCTGGTTCGCGGCGCCGGCGACGAAGGGGTTGGACAGGTCTACCTGATTCAGCACTCTGCCGGCTCGGGCAAGTCCAACACCATCGCCTGGACGGCGCACCGGCTCGCCAACCTGCACAGCGCCCAAGATGACAAGGTATTTGACACGGTCATCGTCATCACGGACCGCCGGGTCCTGGACCGCCAGCTGCAGGAAACGATTTCGCAGTTCGAGCACAAGGCCGGCGCCGTTCAAAAAATTGACCAGAACTCCGAGCAGCTGGCCAAGGCCCTCAATGACGGCGTGCCGGTCATCATCACCACGCTGCAAAAATTCCAGTTCATCCTGCAAAAGGTCCAGGGCCTGAAGGACAAGAAGTTCGCGCTCATCGTAGACGAGGCCCACTCCAGCCAATCCGGGTCAGCCGCCCAGAAGCTACGCCGGGCTCTGACGACGGACACCAAGAAGGTAGTGACCGTTGAGCTGGACGGCGCTCCGGCGGACGTCGATGTGGATGTGGAAATCGACCCGGAAGACGTGACCTCCGAGGACATCATCAACCAGGTGATGCTCTCGCGCCAGCGCCCGCCCAATGTGAGCTACTTCGCGTTCACGGCCACCCCCAAGTCCAAAACGCTTGAGCTGTTCGGCCGGCCGGGCACCGACGGGCTGCCCGTGCCGTTTCACGTTTACTCGATGCGCCAGGCCATCGAGGAAGGCTTCATCCTGGACGTGCTCAAGCGGTACATGTCGTACAAGACGTTCTACAAGCTGGGCTCGACGGCGGCCGAGAAGATGGTGCCGCAGATGAAGGCCAAGAAGACCCTGGGCCGTTTTGCCGTCCTGCATGCCTATAACATTGCCCAAAAGATTGTGGTCATCGTGGAGCACTTTCGCGAGTTCATCGCGCCCAAGCTGGGGGGCCACGCCAAGGCCATGGTGGTGACTGACAGCCGGTTAGCCGCGGTGCGCTACAAGCTGGCCATGGACAAGTACCTCAAGGAGATGGGCTACGACAAGGAGATGAAAGCGCTGGTGGCTTTTTCCGGAGAGGTGCAGGACCCCGAGTCGGGGCCGGATGATTTCAGCGAACGCAGTATGAATGCCGGCATCAAGGGCCAGGAGCCATCCGACGCCTTCAAGGAAGAAGTTTACCGCGTGCTGCTGGTGGCCAACAAATACCAGACCGGGTTCGACCAGCCGCTGCTGCAGGCGATGTATGTCGACAAGCGCTTGTCTGGCGTGATGGCGGTGCAGACGCTGTCCCGGCTCAACCGCATGGCGCCAGGCAAGGAAGACCCGTTCGTGCTGGACTTCGTGAACAAGCCTGAAGAAATTCTGGCCAGCTTCAAGCCTTACTTTCGCACGGCCGAGGTGGAGGCCGTCACGGACCCCAACATCGTTCACGAGCTCCAGGTTAAGTTGGACAAGGCGAAGGTGTACGTCCCCAACGAGATTGAGCAATACGCCAAAGCCTTTTTCGACCCCAAGTGCAAGCAGGCGAGCCTGATGTATATCCTGAAACCTGCCAAGGACCGCTTCTACGACCTCGAGGACGAAGACGCCGAGCAGTTTCGCAAGGACCTGGGCACCTTCTTGCGGCTGTACGACTTCCTGTCGCAAATCATTCCCTATGGGGATGCGGACCTGGAAAAGCTCTACAGCTTTGGCAAAGGCTTGATGCCCATGGTGGCGGCCAGGAATTCAGGCTCCAGCATCCTGGAGCTGGACTCGGACGTGCAGCTCACGCACTATCGCATCCAGAAGCTGGGCGAGCAAACGCTCAACCTCGCCACGGGCGAGCTGGTCAAGCTCAAGCCGGCTTCCGACGCCGGCAGCGGCACCACCCAGACCGACGAAGAAAAGAAGCTGGCCGAAATCGTCGACAAGATGAACGATTTGTTCTCCGGCGAGCTGACCGAGGCCGACCTGGTGGGCTACGTCACGACCATCAAGGGCAAGCTGCTCGAGAGCGAAACGCTGGCCGAGCAGGCCGTGAGCAACACCGAGCAGCAGTTCGGCATGGGCGACTTCAAGGACATCATGATGGACATCATCATTGATGGCCAGGAGAGCCACAACAAGATTGCCGGGCAGTTGCTCCAGGACGACCGGACTTTTGCCATCATGCAGGGAATGCTGGCAAAAATGGTGTTTGATGGTTTTAAGCGGGCAGCCGCGCAGGCTCAGGCCTCTTGATGATGACCTCCGCGCCCCTTGAAGCGGCGGTGGTCCTGCTTCCCAATACAAAGCGCAGGCCATGAACGACCGCGCTTTGCCCTTGGCAAATGAGGCCTTGCAGCAAATGCTGCCCGCCTGTGAATTGCTTGACCTGGGTCGGCAGCAGCGGAATCTGCTGCTTTTACGTCCCCTCTTTCAGCTCGAACTCAACAAACTTCGGATTGGTGACGAGGCAACCGGCGACAAAGGACTTTTCCAGGCCGTTGACACGCACTATTTGGTGCTCTCTGCGCTTGATTTCATGATGGAGGGGACGACCGTCAACATGGGAAGCACCCAGCAAGAAGTGCTCAGCCATTTGTCAGCGGTGGCGCAGGTCATGAAGCCTGAGTTGACTGCACAGCAAGCCACCCGGGTCGCTGAGGTGGTCCTGGATACCTTGGATAACAAGGCTCAGTCTTATCGTGAGTTCATTTTTGACCACTTCGACGCCATGCAGCGCAAGCACCGAACCTTGCGTTTTCGGCTGGTGGCCTACCAGCCTGACCTGGAAGACATTTACCGCTACAAGCCGACGTCCGAGGGCTACCTGGTTTACCTCGGCATGCTCGACTTGGCGCCGGAAGATTCGCAGGAACTGATGGAAAAAATGCTGGACCTTCTGGTCAAGCGGGGACGCTTCGAGGCGGCCCTAGAGATTGCACGGCGTGCGCGCAAGCTCTCCCTCGAATACCGGCAACTCATCCGGGACCGCTTGATGCAGGCTTACCGCGCGCCTGGCTCCGTGAACTGGACCAAGGACATGGCAGGAAAACTGACCGCAGCCCGTGGCCATGTTGCAGGGCGCCAGGCTGAGGACCAGCGGATGGAAGAGGCCGTGCGGGAGGCGCTCCAGTCCTCCGATGAGCTGAAAACCCGCCAGGATTTGTCTCAACTGCTGAAGACGCTGCAAAGCGCGAGTCTTATCCGCTCAAACTTGGTCAATGACATCACTGTCGCGCCTGACAAGTTCCTCGTATCCCAAAGGTCGTTGTTTCGGGCCCGGCGGCCCTCTAGCCTGCCTGATTTGGAAGACAGGCTGTTTCCCCAACTCATCAGCCTGCCTGCCAACGTGCTGGTGGCGAATGCCGACAACTGTATTAGCGGCCTTTATCCGGCTTCATGGCCAAAGGTCTACGACCTCAACAACGTATTTGCGCTGCTTTTGGAACGCAGGGCAGATGAGCCCGTCCTAGACGAGGATGACGGAGAAATTACGCCCTTCGAGTCCCAAAAGGACCAGTTCGCACCGGAGGTTATCAGCCAGGTCGAGCAGTGGCTCAAGCGGCAGTTCGCCACAGGCTCCACGTTCCGTATCGACCAACTCTTGGGCATGGCCGAGGCGCAGGGGATGGACAGCCAGTTGCGCCGCTGCATGGTGCTGATGCTGTTTCGAAGCTATGCACAGTCCGAGACTCTCTTCCCGGGCATGAAGTCAGACGCTGCAGGCCGGTTCCAGATGGATATCGCGCAGGGAACGAACCTCGAGTTCTCGCCGCTTCAAGAAAACAAGGCAGACAAACCATGACAACCCTACAAGCCTCCACGCGCAACGCCGCACGCCTGGTCTACAAAGCCCTCCAAACCACCCTGTCGCCCGTCAATGACCTTCAGTACCGGGAGCTCCTGGACCTGTATCGGGCCGACCCCAAGTTTGCCGGCGCCGTGCAGGAAATAGCCGAAGGGCTCGAGCTCATCGTCCTCGACTTCAGCGAGCGAGGGCTCATCGTCGTACCCACCTCGCGAGAGAGCAAATTTTCCGTACGGATGGCTGATATTCGCACGAACCTCAAGGCGGACCAGAAAGCGGGCCTGCTCCTGGCCCACATTGCCATCACCGCGGTTTTTTACCCCACCACGGACGGGCTGGACGATGACAACTACATTCCGCCCCCGGCCAACCTCGCTCAATTCCGAGACGTGCTGTTCGCGCTTGCCCGCCGGCTTAAAGACGCGGGCGGCAACATGCAGGACGTGCCGCTCGAACTGGCGCCGGGTTGGGAGTTGATTTGCGCCATGCCAACCGTACTGCCGGCAAGCCAGCGAGCATCCGCCAACTCGTTGACCGGCCTGATTGGTCTGGCCTTGACGCATATGGTGTCGGGAGGGTTGGTTCGCATCGACCGTGAATCGTCCGACGAAGAACTTATCACCTATACCGCGACGCACCGGCTTCGGGTGCAGTTGCGCGAACTCACGCTGCGCCGCCTTTTTGAACTTGCCCAGACAAGCAGCACCACCGCTGGGAGCGCCTGACATGCAAAAAATCACTCGAATCTACGTTGGCAATTACGGCATCGACATGGCGTGGTACGACGGCATCACTTTTGACCTCACCGACCCGGATGACGGTTACCCGACGGACACCATCATTAATCTGGAAAACGGAGGCGGCAAGACGACGTTGCTGAGCTTCATCTTTTCCTGCTTTGAGACCAGTCAGGAACGATTCCTCAAGCATATCCAGAACAAGAACCACCGATTCAGCCAGTACTTCGCCAAGGATGGACTACCGGGAATCGTGCTCATCGAGTGGCTCATGCCTGCGCGGGTGGCGGGAGGCGCGCCTTATCGCCTCGTGACGGGTCAAGCCGTGGCGGTCAGGACAAATGCCGAGCGGGACGAGGTCGACCGCGTGTTTTTCTCCTTTGAAGCAAGCCAGGGCCTTACTTTCGAGACGGTCCCGGCGCCCAAGCTTTGCTTCGCCCCGGTCACCAACATGAACGAGTTCAGCCGGTGGATGCATGAGTCGAACAAAACGTCGCCTGATTTCTTTTATACCCGTACCCAGAGCGACTGGCAAAAGCACCTCCGCGACGAGCGCCTCATTGATGTCGAAATGCTGCAGCTGCAGGTGAACTTTTCAGCGCAGGAAGGCGGCATCGACACCGGCTTTTTGACCTTCACCTCGGAGCCGGAGTTCATCCGCAAGTTCTTCGACCTGACCCTGGACCCGGAACGCTCGGCGGCCGTCCGGCTGGCAGTCGTCAACACCTGCGACAAGCTCAGCCGCAGGCCACACTTCCAGCAGTGCCTGACGGAGCTGACCAAGCTGCGCGACAACCTGACCCACTTCGACGAGGCGGCGGGTGCCTTCGCCACCACTCGCGCGTCCCAGGGCGAGGCTGTCCGCCGAGGCTCCGGGCTGGCCTTAAGCCTCGACACGATGAACCGTGACCGAACGCAGCTAGCTGCCGACGAAGCGGCTCGGGCGACAGACCAGGAACTCCTGGCCAACAAGTCAGGCCAAATGGCAAGCAGCCGTGCCGATGACGTCCTGGTTCTTACGGCCCTGCAATACCTTCGGCGCAAGGAGCAAGCCGAGGCGGCAAAGAAACAAGCCGATGACCTCTTGAGCAACGCGCGCAACAAGCTCGTCCACGTGAGGGCCGCCCAAGCCCGCGGCGAGCTCGATGCCCTGGACGCGCAACTGGCGCAGCTTGAATCTTTGTCCGCAGTAGCCCAGGAACAGCTCGAGCCTTGGCGCGACAACGCTGAAAAGCAAGGTGCTCTGCTACGCCGCGCGCTGTACGCAGGAGAGCAAAAACTGCAAAAAGCCGCAGCGGGAGAAGCCTCGCTAGAGGTGGCCGCCCATCAAAACCAAATTGCCCTCAGCAAGGACCTGGCTACGCTGACCAAGGAGGAACAGTACCTCTTTCAAGTGCAGGCGAACCTGAAAGCAATGGAAAATGCGTACACCGCAACAAAGGCGCAACTCATCCGCGAGGGGCAGCTGGAGCCAGAAGAAGAGTCCACCGTGGCAGCCGCCCGGTATGCCAGCACGGTCACTGCCAAGCGTGCCCGCGAACAGGAACTCATAGCGCAGGCCCAGGGATTTCGCGCCTTGGAATCGGCGTCCAGAGCCAAAAGCAAAAATGAGACAGCAGAAGCCGCACGCCTCAAAGCGGAAATTGGGCCGCTCCAGCGGTTCATCGCCGACGCAGAAGTTGAGCGCGAGCAGCTGTCCCAGCTTCCCATCCTTCGACAGGCGGCTGAAGCAGAGACGGCCGACCCGGACTCCGCCGCACTGGTACCCGCCCTGGACCGGCTGATTCATGGAAGCGAAAGCGAGGTGGCCCAGTGCGAGGTGCATCTTGCTGCGCTGCGGTCGAGCAAGGCTGCCATCGTTGAGACCGGGGTTTCCGGGGCGTCGCGAGACGTCAACGAGGTGGTGTCTCGCCTGCGAGAGCTTGGGGTCAAGTCCGCAGCCCCCTTCAATACCTACCTTGCCCGGGCTCTGCCCGACGCTGACAAGGCGCGCGCCCTCGTGGCGAGCAACCCTGCCCGATTTCTGGGCGTGTGCGTGGCATCTGCCGAGCTTGACAAAGCACGAAGCGTCTTCAGCCCGTCCCTTCAACTGGTAGCGCCAGTCATGGTGTCGAGTACGGCGCTGGAGTCTGACCCGGTGGAAGAAAACCGGTTCGTCCTGCCAGCCGCCGATGACGCGGCATTCAACTATGCAGCCGCCACAGAGCACCTGACCCACCTCGACGTACGCATCAACACGGAAGAGCAGCGGCGCGAGGTGTATGCCGGGCGTCAGCGCGCAGCGCTGGCCGCCAAGCAGCGCCTGCAGGCCTACGGTGCTCGTTTCGGGGGCGGCGCTGTCAGTCGTGCGGGAATTGACGCGGCTCGTTTGGCAGCGGAGGGCCTAGCGGCTTCAGAGCGTGCTCAAGAGGCCGAGGGACTCGCCAGTGCCTCCCAAGAAAAAGCGGAGGCCGCAAGAAAGGAGGCAGACGAGTGCTCCAAGGCAGCCGACCGTGCGCATAGCGACGGGCGTGCCATTGAGCGGTTTGCCCGGGACCACGAAGCTGGCCGCGCGGCGTGTCTGGCTCGCCTGGACTCCCTGCTGGTAGAACTTGCCGCCAAGGGCGACCTGCGAGACCGCATATCCACTGAACTGGGCGACAGCGCCGGAGCGGAAAAAGCCGCATACCGCCGCAAGCTTGAGCACCAGACCGAAGCAGCTCACCTTGGCGCTGAGCGCGGAGCCCTAAAACACTACAGCAAGAGCTTTGCGGCCGAGCAGCACCTTGCAGAGCATCCGCAGGAGTTGGCGGTCCTGCGAGTCTTGTACAGCGACGCGGAGAAAACCTACGACGCCGAGGCCGAGACCCGCCTGGGCATCGTGCATGAAAAGCAAGACTCAGCCAGGAAAGACCGAGCCAGCAAGGGCCAGGCGTTCACGAACGCGTTCCCCGGCGTTAAGGCTAGCGACATCAGCCCCTACCTCAACGCGAACTTCGCCGTTTTGCTGCCCGCGACCCAGCAGGAGGTTGAAGAAACCGATAACGCGTCCCGCTCGGCTGACAGCAAGTGTGCTGTTGCAGCCAACGAACATTCCCGCTATCTCAAGGCCAACAAAACCAACTCTGCCGCCAGTGCTGAGATGCTGGCGCTGAACGATGACGCGCTCCATGAAGCTATCCAGACGTCAACGCAGGACCAAATCCAGGCTGCGGCGACAGCCCTGGCAGCAAAATTAGAAGCAGGCCGTTGCCGAGACCGTGCCCGCCAAGCTCGGGTAGACGCAACGCAGGCCCTGAACACAACCAGCGCGCTGCGTGCGTCGCTCTCGCTGCCTGAGCTGCTGGATGCTGAGCCAGAATTACTGCTCGAGGACATCGCCGCCCAGGCAAACCAAGTCATTGCCGACTTCCAGTCAAAAGCCAAGTCGGTTGAAAGTGCCCGAAAGAAGGCCTATAAAGCGTTCGAGGACCTCAAGAGCACAGCCTCGACGCCAGCACTTCAAAAAGTTGAACCCGATATCGCCAGCCAGCTTTTGCGCAACGACTTCGAAGCGGCCTGCGCAGACAGCACCCGGCTGCTGGAGGGCATTGAAGACCGCATCGGCACGACCCAGTCCAGCCTGGATGGAATGACCTCCGACTTCGAGAATTGTGTGGGCGAGCTGTCCAACCTCACCAATGGTGCCATCACCTTGCTCAACTCGGCGACGACCAACAAGAAGGTGCCCGTGGGTGCCCCCTACGTTGGCGGCAAGGCGATTCTCAAGATGCGCGCCCGCTTTCACGAACTCGGCCAGGACGTTCGCCGGCAACACCTGCGCAGCTACCTCGACTCCTTGATTGGCAACAACACCGTTCCTGCCAAAGGCCCCGAGCTGGTGGCAGAAGCGCTGCTGCGCATCCACGGCAAGCCTCTGGGCATGCAGATGCTGAAGATGGTTCCGGACGAAAACCTTCAGTACGTTGCGGTTGACAAGATTCAGAACTCGGGCGGTGAAGGGGTGGTGATGGCCATGTTCCTGTACATGGTCATCAACCAGCTGCGCTCCGAGACCCAGGCCAAGCTCAAGAAGGCCGGTGGCGGCCCGCTCATCCTGGACAACCCGTTTGCCAAGGCCACCACCCCGACGCTCTGGAAGGCCCAGCGCATGCTGGCCCAGGCCATGGACGTCCAGCTCATCTTCGCCACCGCCCTGCCAGACTACAACACCGTGGGCGAGTTTGGCCGATTTGTTCGGTTGCGCAAAGCGGGCAAAAACACCAAGACCGGGCGCTGGCACCTGGAGGCCGTTGACTTCAAACTCAGCCCGCAGGCCGAGGCGTTGGCAGCATGAGCGAAGCATTTCTTCATCTCCTTCGCGGGTCCTCCCGCAAAAGGGTGCCCCTGCTGGACGTCAAACGGGCATTCTTTGAGGCCCACCCCGAGACATTGACCAGCCCATCGCGACACGAGCATCTGCTATCAGCGCTGCGCGGACTGGAGTCATCCTGCGCGGTTCAACTACCCGCCCCTGGAAGTTGGGAAAGGGTGGGAAATCCGCCACTGCCAAACTGGGTCCAGCTTGTCCGGAGCGAACCGGCCCAACCCAGCCCGGATTACTCACAAGTTCCCTGGGTTCCGGAACTCGGGTTCTGGCCTGACCTAAAACCCTCTGCACTTGAAGCTGCCAAGGCAGTCAATGATTTCTTGCTGCGCCGAAGGAAAAGTCTGTTGATGGTGCCTCTTAAAGAAAGGTCACTCGAAATCTTTGGTGATGAAAAACGCCTTGATACGCTCAAATCAGGCAACACACTTTTCGGCGGTCGGCTACCGCTTTCTGCCCTTGGTGCTTTTCAGGTCCCACCCCCGATTCCCTATCGCAAAGCTGATGCTCCCGGGATGCCCGTTCTTGTGGTGGAGAACCACAACAGTTACTGGAGCTTTGGCGAATGGAATCAGGCCGCCAAACGCTACTCCGCAGTGGTCTACGGCTGCGGAGAAGCTTTTCGCAGTACTGGTGCCGCGCTGGGTCAGGTTCTTCGCGAAGTGCAAGCGGTGGGCGCGGAGTACCTGGGAGACCTGGACCCCAAGGGCATGCGCATTCCTCATGAGTTCAATGGTGCGTCTGCGATAACCGACCCCAAGGTTCGGCCCGCTGTTGACTGGTACCGATGGCTGCTGCAGCACGGCCGCAAACGTGAAAAACCGGAATTCGCGACTGTTGACAAGGCGCACGCGTTAGCTTGGCTGGGTGACGGCCTAGGCGAAGAAGTCGCTGCCGTCTGGATAGTTGGGTTGTGGATTCCGCAAGAGGGATTAGGGTATGAGCAACTGGCGGCTTTTGACTCATGACAGACCTTATTGTCGGGGGTGCCTGCTCGCTCAAGCCTGTACTGTCCACCGGCAGATGCAGCGCCTCGCAAACATTACAAAGTACCGACAAGCTCACCCGCAGTGCCTTGGCCCTTCGGCTCAACGTGCTGTCAAAGCGGGCACGCCCAGGCGGCGCAGGCTCGTGGCAAACCCTTGCAATGCCCGCAGCCCCGCTCAATCAGGCCCGCGTTGTACTCGGGCCAGTTCTTGACCCGGTAGACGCCTTTGGGCTGGCTGGGCAGACGCTTGTCTTTACGCATGTTCGGAGCAAAGGCCGGTAGCCTGCCAGCAGGCCAGCAGGCCAGCATGCCAGCATGCCAGCATGCCAGCCAGTTCATCGGGACGCAGGCGAGGATTTATGCAACAACGTCGCTTTGGGTGAGTACGCTCTCTTGCATTCAGTTTTTCCGAATGGAGGTTCGAACAAAATTGATAGATAGGAGTTATATAAGTTAGGTTCAGGCAATAGTCAGATTCGCGTGGGCTAAAAGAGCTTCAGTCAGAATCGACTCATAATCATAGTTTTCACTCATCCGAAAGTTCCCCGATTTGATATGGAGAGAGAGGTCAGCCATATCAAAATAAACTTTCAAAGTTCCCACGTCACTCAAAATTCGACGAGCAAGGCCGTTGCTGATGACGTCACCGTCAAGAGTAGCGCTAAAGACGTTACCAGTTTTGTAGTAGCTACATTTGAGTCCGAAAAGCGAGTCAAGGTCATTGAAATAAAAGCGCTGTGCTCTGGCATTATTTGTCCAAAAATTCCCACCAGCAGCAACTAATTGTTCAGTCGTGACTCCGGTAGTTAATGTTGTTTTCATGTTTGAAAAATTCTGATTACTTTATGTATGTACAGTGAAATAAAGTTCATGTTGCGCATTTTATGCAGCGAACAGCCTGAAAAATGCCAAAATAAAACATCTATTCGAAGTTTTATTAATGATTATTACTCTATTTTTATAGTTACTCCGCAAGTCAGCATTAATTTTCCAGATAATACTTTCGCGGAACTGCGCTTGGCAAGAAATAGTGTTTAATATAATTCTTCTCTAGCTATCCATTCATTATTCCTACGTACTTTAGTCCAACCGTGCTGCCACCAAATTGGAACGTCTCCACCATCTTCAATAATGTCAAGTAGAGTATCAACAGTCAGCCATGTGCCATCCATGTTGAATTCCAAATACTCCCTACCTCCTTTCAGATAGACCGTAATGCCACCAATTTCCCCATTTGAACCATAATCGTCACCGAGTGATGCCAGATGCTCGGCCATTTGTGCCAAAGTCGGCTCTTTGATACTGCTAAATTCTTCAAAGGTTTGCCACAGTGTCCCCAAGAGAAAATCAATTGCTCGGCGGTGAGCTCGTCCTGGACGGGTCGAAGCTTTGCATGCAGCAAGAATTCGCTTGCAAAAATTTTGGATTTTGACTACTGCCTCTTCAAATATTAAAAGCGCCATAAATTCTAAATCATCCTCTTTGGCAGATTCGAGCCTTGAATATTGCTCGGATGTAATCCGAACATTAGTTTCTTCTAGTCCTACCTTTTTCGTCATGCAATAACGAGTGTACAGGTATATAGCTGAATTGGATGCCTCGGAAAAGTTTTGATTAGAAAGTGTTTTCATATATTTTTTAGATTGATGTTTGAATAAAATTATCAATTTGAATGCTTTTCATCTATATCGCTAGATGTGGAGTGGATAGACTTCAAACACCTGCACCTCGCTCGCGTCCATTTCGCTTAGTAGTTATCGAGCTATCGATGTAATGTAGCTTTTCAAAAAATTTTTGTTGTGCTGGTTTTTTAAACATTTGTTTGACATCAGGAATTGTCAATTTTTAAAAATTAAAAATCAAGAAATAAATAAAAGTTTTCGCAAGTTTCTGTCACTTATTTTTTTCGATTTATGGACGAGATATCCGTGATACTCCCGCTCGCGGGAGACGCAGGGCACCTCTGCAATCCATGCTGAGGAGACCTTCGCGCAAAACACCACAGGCGGCTGTAGCTCTAAAGTCAATGCCTTGTTTAGACTCTTTGAATCCACTGTGTTTTAGGATAAATAATCTACTATGTTCATAGTAAGGCTTCGCTCTTAAACTTCAGGTCTACAAGGTTAATGATGCTGACGACTTGTTGTTTTCTAAAGAAATCTTTGCTATAGATTTTATTGTTTAGATATGCACCTTCGAGTTAAAAATATATAGTTTAAGATTTAATGTCTATGTAAATCAATGACTTGCAAGCTGCATTTGCATTAATTTTAATAATTGTTATATGATGACTTTAGTTTGATTTTGAAACTCACGTCACGCGATTCAAAGTACCAAAATTTTGGTCAATTCCGATAAATTTTTTAGCCATGATTTTCTAAAACTGTCTGAATTTTTATTCAAAAATTTATTTAAACGCTTGTAATTCAATGAAAAAATCGACCTGGAAAATGACGCATCTCATTCGAAATACCGCGGTTTTAGTGCCGATACGGGTTTGAGTGGCGCACCGTAAAATCCGTACTGCCTGTAGGCAACAGACTTTTTTCAGACTTGGATGCTTGACGTTTTTTGCATAAAACGCCTGCCCCAACGGGCGAGCTGATGTGCTGGAACGGCTTGTATTTTTTTTCCAGACATGCGAAAAAACAACAAATTTCTCAGCGAGCCCAGCTGAGTCGAAGGGTCAAGACGCAGCGGGTGACTATGCCGGTGCTGCGCAACGCCAGCACGGTGGTGCCTTTGATAGTGGGCAGCACGGGATTGAAACTGCTGGGCAAAGGCTCATGGAAGGGTCGCCAGGCACGGCTGCGCTGGTGCAAAAAGTGCAGCTTTGCCTGCACGCCAAAACGGGGCAGATGTACGCCGCCTTGCGTGCGCCGTGCAGATGGGGCGCAAGGGAAAGTGATGATGCACGCGTGCTCCCGGAGTTGCAGGTGCACATTTCGCCGAAAATAAAAGTTCAGGCGGTCGGCGGCAATGGTTCTTTCAACAAAGCGGCCCCCTGCAGCTAGGGTCATATGCGACGCGCTGACGGACGACTCGTCATGTGTGTATCGATGTGCACAAGTCGTTTTTACGTGTGCCTGTATCGGTCTCTGTCCATCAATCCGAATGGCCCGAATGCGCCCTGCCGGCTACGGTGCGCAGGCGACTCCTTTTTGACGCCAAAGGGGACCGTGCGTTACTGCGCCGCGTGATGCTGCCGCCAGTTCGCTACGCAACTCATTCGGGCACCGCCGCGCCAACCCTAAGCTAACCGTGCATGGGACATGCCAGCATGTTTCCGAAAATAACGCCATGTGCGCTGGCCCTGGCAGGGACCGGACGTTGGACATCAAGTGGTGCTCAAAACGCGGCAGCAAGACCCGATGGCGGTGGGCAGGTAGCGGTCACAAAACTGGGATTTCCTGCCCGATGTAACGCAGCCGTACATTTAGCGGCTGCTTTTCTTTGGTGATAATCCCCATTATCAACAAAGGATTAATGTCTCAATTGGGCCGTTTGGCTATTGTCCGAGGGGTTTTTCGGGACTTTTTAGCACTTCTGCGCCTTGGAGCGCTCCGGCTCCACCCACGGGTGCCAGCGGGGCGCGGGTCTGGCGCTCCCCCCCCCCGCCCCTCCCCTGAAGGCGCGGTGCGGGAACCCGCCGCTGCGGCGTGCGCTCAGCCCTGGGCAGAAAATTTTCCGCAGGAGGAGGAAAAGCCGGCCCGGCGTTTTTTTGCCACAGCGCTTTTTACGCCCTGGCGACCTGCCCGGGGCCGAAAACCACGCGCCCGCGCCTGTGTTTGCGCGGGGATGTTGAAGAAAACGGTACGCGCCACAACGCTATCCAAGCGCCCGTGGGACCAGCACCCATGCAGCGGTAGCCCCAAGCATGAAGAAACGCTGCAGCGCCGTTTAAAGAGGTTTTTTACCTGTCGCCCGCTTTTGACTACTGTGGATTATAATTATCACCAAAGAAAACAGGCCGACGTCCGGTCCATGGATTTTTAACCGGAAGAATTTTTTTGGCCCAGCACAATGTCGTTGCCATCGCTCCGCAGCGCTACACGCGCGCCGATTTCGCGGCGCTGCGCGCACGCCTCAACAAAATCCCCACGGCCACCATCGTGCGCCTGTATTTCACCGAAGACGCCCTTGACACCCTGCACTGCCCCACCCCAGCATTGCTCGAAAAACGCATCGACGCCCTGCGCGACCACCTAGTCCAGCGCCTCTCGCTCAGCGCCCCCACGCTCAGCGAGCACTTGGCCAACGCCCGCAAGTTTCATAGCTGGCCCAAAAGTCTCATCGACTACTTGGTGAACGCGGCCGAAGCGGACAGCGCGGCGCCTCGCTTGGGCGATGCCGTTTCGGTGTGGTTCAAGCCGCCCGTGGCCCGCGCGCTGCAGGCCGAGGGCATGCATTGCCTGGGCGAGTTTCGGCAGTACGTGCTCGTGCGTGGCCCGGGCTGGTACCGACCGGTGGCGCGCATCGGCCAGGGCAAGGCGCGCGCGCTGGAGCGCTGGCTGGCGGTCCAGCCCACGCTGGGCGGCCTTGTAATGCCCGCCGAAAGCGTGGTGGGCGGCGAAAGGATTGAACTCGCGAGCGCCAGCGACATCGCGCCGCTCGAGCGCATCGGCGCCATCACCGCTAAGCTTTCGGGTGCGCAAGGTCTGAACCGAAGCGGCCGGTTCTGCCTAGTCTCGGCGCGCAACGACCTCGAAGCCATCCAGGCGTACCTGTACCGCTACCGGGACCGGGACAAGACGCACCGCGCGTACCAAAAAGAGCTCGAACGCTTTTTGCTCTGGTGCGTCATCGAGCGCCGGGTAGCGCTCTCGAGTGTTCTGACGGACGACTGCGAAGCGTACAAGGATTTTTTGGCGAAGATACCCGGCCACTGGGTAGGCGCCAAGGCAGCGAGAAACTCCGCGCGCTGGCGCCCCTTCCTGGGGGCGCTGGAGCCGGCCTCGCAGCGCTACGCTGTCATCGTCATCCGCGCGTGTTTTGCCTGGCTTGTGCAGGTGCGCTACCTGGGCGGCAACCCGTGGGTGACCGTGGCCGACCCGTGCGTGGCCCACAAGGAAATAGCGCTCGATATCGACAAGGCGCTGCCCGAGGCGCTGTGGCAGGCGCTCACCGGCAGTGGCGGGCTGCTGGACCAGGCGTGCGCGGGCGATGCGCCAGCCGCGACGCTGCAGGCGGGGCCGCGCGCCGCGGGCATGGCGCTGGCGCAGTGGCGCCTGGCGCGCGCGGCCATCTTGCTGCTGGGCAGCAGTGGCCTGCGCCGCGAGGAGCTCGCTGGTGCCACGCGCAGCCGACTCAAGCGCGTGCCCGAGGAGACAGGCGCCGGGCTCTGGGAATTGTCCATCCTGGGCAAGCGCAACAAGTGGCGCACCGTCTGGCTGCCAGGCAGCGTCGTGGAGAGCGTGCGCGCGCACTGGGCCGACCGCGGGCACGACTTTGACACAGCCAGCATCCCTGGCTCGTCGGCCGACCTGGCGCTCTTATCGCCCGTGGCCCTGCCCCCCCTGGCGCCGGCCCGACGCAAGCACGCCGGCGCTGGCGGGCACGAGGCACCCACGGGCCTGAGCGGGGCGGGCTTTACGCCCAATGGCCTTTACCACCTAGTCAAGACGGCGCTGGCGCGCCTGGCACTCAGCCCGCACGCTGCGCTCAGCCAGGCCGAGCGCAGTGTCTTGAGCCGCGCCGCGCCGCACGCGCTGCGCCACACGTTTGCCACCCGGGCGGCGGCCGGGACCATGCCCCTGGACGTGCTCCAGCGCCTCCTAGGGCACGCGTCGAGCCAGACAACCTCCATATATGTGCGCGCCGAGCGCACACGCAGCCTGGACGAGGCAAAAAAGTTCTTTGCCCGCTAGGGGGTTCCCTTCGCCGCAAGCTACCGGGGCACCTCATCGGCCACGCTTACGCTCACCACGAGCTCCCGGTTTGGAATGGACTCTTTCCGGCCTTTGACGTAATTACAAACATAAAAAATGTTTGCAACACATAAAAAGTTTTTTTGATTTTTAAAAAATTAACTTTAGTAACTTTTTAAAGCTTGGTATCCTATTTCATTCTTATTGATAAGGTTGCTCTATGTCCCGTGTAATTGAGTTCAAAACTTCTGTAGCGACAGCCCTTTCCGGCCTCGATATTTCTGCAAAAAAGATGCATGAGCTGGTGGGAAGAGAAAAGCCTGCCGGACAGCATCATATGAAGTACACACCGGCTGATATGCGGGCCATCCGGTATCGCTCTGTTGGCTTGGAACCGCCAGAAACGAGCCTGATGCCAAAAGTTGAAACAAAAATACCGCCCGTCATTGTGACCCGAATGACAAAAGGTGGGGTCGGCAAAACAAGCATCTCTGTGAACGTCGCCGCAGCATTAGGAATGATGGGCTACCGCGTGTTGATGATTGATGCCGACCCGCAAGCGACAGCTTCTAACCTGCTAGGCATTGAGACTTCCAGTTATGGCAATACTATTGCGCACATTGGCCAATTCCTGCGAAGGGCTTCGAACACTCCGGACTCAGACCTCTCCGCAGCGATTATTCAAATCTACGAAGGTGGTTTTCTTGATTTGATTCCGTCAGACATTACTCTTGCTGAGACTGATGCAAGCTTAGTTGCAGTCATGTCGAGCCATACTAGGGCTGAGCTATTCTTGGCACGAAACGTTGATTTCTTGTCTCAAAACTACGATGTAATCATTGTTGATACCGCCCCGGGCACAACGCCTATCGGCTTGGCCTTCTCATTTGCGGCTAGAGCATCGGGTAAGGTGCTAACAGTCGTCGAGCCTGAGGGCAGCTGTTTACGAGCATTAGATTCACTAGCCTCAAACTTGGCGGAAATCAAGGCAGTTACAGGCGCACAAATCGCGATGGAAGTCATCATAAATAAGTACCACCCCAGCCTGAAACACGTCCGCGAATCCATGGGTTTCCTCTACTCGAAATACAGTTCAATGCTGAATGACTCAATAGTTCCGCAATTTTCTGGATTTGCCCGTCAGTTGAATCCTGCATCTAAAGATGCAGGACCGCTTGTTGAATTCGAATCAGTTTCCGTGGGCGCCACTGCAATTTTCGATGTGGCAAAAAGCTTAGTTCAGAGCTTTCGAATCACACAGCCCGGCTTAACGATTGGAGACAAATAATGGCTAAATTACCACCAAAACTTTCTGGCTTAGTAAGTATTGGCGCCGTCGTTGCATCAACACCCGTTCATGAGTTACCGGATATGCCGATTCTTGATGCGTTTAGTGAGACATCGGAGCCAGTTGCAATATTAGCCCCCTCCGTTGTTCCTACAGCTTTCAATTCAGGTCGCAATCTGCAGTCCATCAACATCCACTTGATTGACCCCAATCCATTAGCGCCGCGTGAGGTTTATACCCCTCAGATGATTTTGAGCCGTGCGGACGACCTGCGAGTTCAAGGGCAGCATGACCCGATTCACGTCATCCCGAACCCAGACGCGTCTGGTCGATTCATCATCTGTGACGGCTGGACACGAGTGCTAGCTTGTAGGGAGCACAAAGTTTTTGATTCACTTTTGGCGGAGATTCATAACGAACTAAGCCTTGAAGAGTCGGCTTGGTTTGGTTACGAACAGAACGAATGTCGGGCAATGCATTGCGACTTGGACCGCGCAATGTTCTATGAAAAGCTAATTGCAGCGGGTGAGCCTGCAGTCGAAATTGCGCGCAGAGCAAAGCTCTCGAAAACGATGATGAGCTTTTACCGAGCGTATGCAAAGTTACCAGAAGACGTTATGGAAATTATTCGCCAGAACCCTGGAAAATTTGGGGCCAATGCAGCGTATCAGCTCCACAAACTCCATGAGAAGTGCGGTATACGTAAAGCTGTTGCTTTGGCGGGCAAATACGCGGTTGAAGACCAAACGGTCCGCTGGCTGACCAATCAAGCACAGGCACTATTGAGTCCGACTGCTTCGAAAAGCATTGCTCCGTCGAAACAGATTCGATATTCAAATGGCTATTACAAACAGCGAGGAGATATTTTTGAAGTATCCATTGCTGTACCCGATGACAAGCGGGTCGCGTTCTCCATTGCGCTGGAAAAGCTGCTCGATACGGTAGCCGAAGTCCTGCCGGCAGAGTCAGATACGGCAGAGTCCAGCGCGCAATAGACCAGTTATTGGCGAAAAAGTTTATACGTATAAACTTTTCATGCAAGTGGAGCACCTTGTAGCTGTGCTTGTCTAGGCTCTGTTGACGTAGGCGAAAAGTAAAATTCCGATTTTTTGGTCGGCATGGACAAAAGCAAGTTGAGTGATGGCGAATGGGTCCATCTGATTGGCAAGCTGAAGAAAACGCCCGGTATCCGGGTGGGATGCGAGGCCACTTGCCGCCGGTTTGTCGAGGCGGTGCTGTGGATGTTGCGTTCAGGCGCCCAGTGGCGGCTCCTGCCCGATAGGCTTGGGCATTTGGCGCAGCGTGTTCAAGCGTTTTTCCAGTTGGAGCCGGTTTGGCGTGTGGGAGCAGATGCTTGCCCATGTATCAGCCAAGGCTGACCTGGAGAATGTCTGCATCGACAGCACCGTGGTACGGGCGCACGCCTGTGCAGCGGGAGCGGCCGGTAGCCATGCAGGTGCGCAGGCACTGGGCCGTTCTCGGGGCGGTTTTGGTTGCAAGATACATGCACTGAGCGATGCGCTGGGCTTGCCCGTGCGCTTCATTTTGACGGGAGGGCAGGCAGCAGACATCACCCAGGCTACGCCACTCATGCAAGCCATCAGTACGGGCGCACTGCTGGCCGACAAAGGGTATTGAGCCCAACGCCTTGCTCGACTGGCTCGGGCAGCGTGGCATCGCGGCAGTGATTCCACCCAAAGCCAACCGCAAAGTGCAACGAAGCTGTGACTGGTACATGTACAAGGAGCGCCATCTCATCGAATGCATGTTCGGCAAACTCAAGTACTTTCGCCGGATTGCCACCCGCTATGAGAAAAAGGCCAGCCATTTCATGGAAATGCTGACCTTCGCTGCCGTTTTGTTGTGGCTACGCTGATACGTCAACAGAGCCTAAGACGCGCTGCTTTTTGTGGGTACATCTATAAGGAACTTGCCCTGTATGCCCTGCGCTTAGGAGTTCTGGACAATCCTTCCTGAATCGTAGGACTTGTCAGCCAGAAGTTCTTTTTTTGCCTTCAAGCCGGTTTCTCAACCGGAGATTCGAAAAGTTGTTTTGTACGAATCTTCTACTATCTCTAAAGCTACAGCAAGTTTTTCGTCAAAATCTTCGTACCGCCAAAAACACGCCAAACCCAAGCTGGGCGTAGCATCCCGAGGTTTTCGGCTAGACAGTCTGTAAAGCTAAATAGTCTCAAAGTTTATACGTATAAACTTTGCTGTCAGTGCCCATCGTGTGAGATGAGCAGTCAGTCCCGTTGCCAGGAATAACCTGACTTATGGATAACCGGAGCCTCCGTACGGCGTGAAGACGGGTGGGGCTGCCTGCAAAATGGGGTAGCCAATGCATACTGAGGTATCCCATCATGGATAAGACAACTGAACTGTTCTGACTCATTGATAACTTCTGCCAGCAATTCGAGCCGCTGCTTGAGCAGCAACAACCAGCAGCACCGCCGGCCGGGCTCGCTTTCGCTGTCCGAGATGACCACGATTGTGGTGCGGTTTCACACGATGCGGTGACGCCAGTTCAAAGCGTTCTACCCAGGTATCGTGTGTCGCTTAATGACCGCGGAGTTTGTCCGCCGACTGCCCTACACGCGCTTCGTAGCCTTGATGCCGCGCTGCGCTGTGGTGCTGGCCGCTTGGTTTCAAACGCTCAAGTGCGCCTACACGGGCCTGTCGATTACCGACGTCACACCGCTGGCCGTCTGTTACAACCTGCGCATATCGCGCCACAGGGTTATCAAAGGCAGTGCCCAGCACGGCAAATACTCCACCGGCTGGTTTTACGGCTTCAAGCTTCACGTGGTCATCAACCATCAAGGAAAACTGCTGGCCATCAAGGTCTTTCCAGGCACCGTTGATGACCGCAAGGGCTTGCTGGATAGCGCCTATTTATTCCAAGCTCAATCTCCAAGCGTGCAGATAGTCAAAGTGAGGGAAATTGAGCCGGCTTGAGGCATCCATGCACCAGCGGTGCTATATCAACCTACTTGCTTTCCAGGCGCAGACGCGCTCGCGCGGGACGCACCTGGAAAGCAGCTCTGGCGATTGAACAACTCAACGTAAGCTACATCGCAAGGACTGTAGCGTCATCTACACGAATGACAACTACGGTATCTAGGGTCACTTGGCAACTAAATTGAGAAAAGACACCACCATCCGCGACGACATTGGCCATCGGTGCTGCAGAAATCACCATCCAATTGTCAAATGACCCTAGCATTCCGAATTTTGTGAACAGCTCGACAGTTGTAAAAACGCGTGTTTGCATGGACGGATTACAAATTTTCTTGCGCCCAGTTTTAACGACGTAGTCATCTTTGGCCTCGGGCATCTGAAAATTCCGTTAGGTTCTCGATGCTTCACTTTCATTTAGGGGTCAAGTAACTAGGCCGTGTTCGGAAAGTTTGATGCGCTGAAGTTGTGCAACCTGGAGAAAAAGCTTCAGATGACCGCCTCACGCTTTTTGAGCGCTAAAGCAGTGATGTAATCACCCGTTTTGGCCAGCCCAATGACTCAAGAACGCCACATCTTCACCGATGCGCAATGGCAGCGTATCGAGCCGCTCATGCCCCCTTGCAAGGGCCGCCCCGGCGGGGCGCCTAGGGAAGTTTTTCGATGCCCTTCTGTGGATGGCCCGCACGGGCGCTGCCTGGCGCGACTTGCCCGAGCAGCTGGGAAAGTGGAATGTGGTGTACCAGAGCTACGCCTACTGGTGCGGCAAAGGCCATTTCGAGCGCTTTTTCCAGGGCGTGCAGCAGCCCGACCTGGAAGAGGTTATGGTGGATTCGACCTGCTGCCGGGCGCACCAGTCCTCGGCATGCGCCCGAAAAACAAGTCGCCCGCAAGTCATCGGTATCACGCGCGGCGGGCTCAACACCAAAATTCACGCCGTCTGCGATGCGCTGGGCAACCCGCTGCGCTTTGTGCTGACCCCGGGCCAGAGGCACGACTCCAAACCGGTTCCTGAGTTGCTCGAGGGGCTGCAGGCCAAGGCGCTTTTGGCTGACAAGGCATACGACTCGGACAAAATGGTCCAGGCTGCACAAAAGCAGGGCATGGAGGTCCTCATCGCCTGCCGGGTCAACCGCAAAAAGAACCAGCGCGTCCAGCACACGCACCGCTACAAGGCTCGCCATCTGATGGAAAACCTTTTCCAGCGCATGAAGGTCTTTCGCCGCGTAGCTACCCGCTATGACAAGCTCGGCGTCACGTTTCTGGGCTTTGTGCACATCGCGGCACCATGAAATGGCTCCATTGACTTTCCGAACACGACCTAGCATGAATCCGAGATTCGACCGGTCCCCTGGTCAACAGAAGGGCAAAGTGAGAGGAATTGTTCGGATTGACCCTCAACCCTTGAAATTTTATATTGACACCCACAGACAACTGCCTGACTGGGCAGCAAACTATGCCAAATTTAGCCTTTTTCCAATATACGGCATGATGATTTGCTTAATATTGATGTTAATTCGCCAGTACTCGCACAATTCTTCTCACTTTGCGTCTCTTTTTATCGGGGTGGCTATCAATTCTTCTCACTTTGTCTCCGTGTTCGGAATTTTTTTAATGCCTAACAACAAAAAACGCCCGTTCCGTTGGACACCGCGCCACAAAAATAACAAAAACCCTCACCTTTAGCTCATCGGACTATCAATATTCCTCACTTTGCCTCCGAGCTACCTTCGGCAAAGCCGCGCCAGTAAAGGCTTTCGAGTTTTTTTGCACAATTGTTCTCACCTTGTCTGGCGACTGGGAACAAAAACCCTCACCTTTAGAACAAAAACCTTCACTTTGAGAATAAAAAAGCTCACCTTACCGCACAAAAACCCTCACTTTGGGTTGGCGTATTCTCACTTTGCCTAGGTAACTTGTTGATTTTCAAGGGTTCGCGTTCCTTCTGTATGTATGTAGGTTTGTTATTTAACTACTAACAAACCCGGAAACCTCAATACGGACTCAGAAGCGTAGATTAGCAAAGTGAGACAAATTGATTTGACACCTCACTTTGTGTTCTGCATGATATGGGATGACTAATGCTCGACAGTCCGATGCACACCAGCTTGCGCTGGCCTTGTTTGAAGATTTCGCTCCCTTGAGCAAAAGCATCGCAGACGCGCCAGCAGAAATCGGCTTCAGCCGAAATAATATTTTTGTGGAGATTGAAGACCTCAGCTTGGCCACTCGTCGGGCGTTGGATGCGGCCTATTTCATCGTTTCACAAAAAGAAGCTGTTTGCAAAACCTACGAGGTGGACCTTAACTTTTTTCAATGGCTGATGGCTTACAGCAGCAGCAATCGAAAGCATTTTCGGGCTCTGATGGTTGAAGCGCAAAAGGCGGTTATCCAAGTACAGGACACAGACCCCGATGACGACCAGGACGATAGGTGGGGCGCCGTCCAAATGCTGGGCGCCGTCAAGATTTATAAGGGCAAGATTGTCTTTGAGGTGCATGACTCGTTGCAGCGGGCCATCAAAAATCCGGTCAGCTCGCATTTCTTGAGCTTGCGGCTAATCTTCAGCTCCCTGCATGCCAAAATTTTGCATGACCGGCTCTTGCCAGTTGTGACCGAAGGGGGTACCCCTTGGATTCCGATTCAAGAGCTGCGGCGCTGGCTGAGTTGCACTACCAAGACCTACGATGAGTTCAAGTACATCAAACGCGATGTGCTGGAGCCTGCCATCAAGCAAATTAACAGCCTGTCGTCCATCGCGGTCAGCCTGGACACCCGCAATCTGCCTGGCACCAAAAAAATAGGGGAAGTGCGCTTTCGCGTGAAGGCCGACCAGCATGGCACAGCATCAATGGCGCCTATGCTGGTGTTAAAAGAACTGTACGACATTTTGAACGACGAGATTGGGCTGTCCACGGCCCAGTTTAGCGAGATTATTTCCAACCGGGAAGCATGGACGGATGCGCGTATCCGGCAAGCTTTGGAATACACCCGATTCAGCTTTCGGAGAGGAAAGGTAAACCGTAGTGTCTCTGGCTTTTTTATGCGCGCGCTCAAAGACGGCTATAACGTCGGCAGTGCGGACTTGGCTCTTTTAGAGGGGGGCGCCAATCCGAGCGGGGTTGAACCCTGCGCAGCCGCCGAGGTCGGCGCCGTGAAAAATACGTTCGAAGTGCACCTCGCCCGCCAGGAAGCAGCAGAGGCCCGGCGCGTTGAGGACGTAACTCAGCGCGGAATGGACTTATTCCAGGCTTTAGACACGCAAGGGCAGCAGCAGGCACTTCAAGCATTCAGTCAGACCTCGCCGGCCAAGGTTATTGCTACGCGAACCAAGACCGAAGTGCAAGCCTTGGGCACGCTGGTGGAAGACAACCTGTGGATGCGCAGGGCCCTTGGCTCGTTTATGCTGGAAGGGGGCGAGAAGCCCTCCGTAAAGCGTCGGGCTGCCCGACCGGCAACGGATGGGACGGCGCCTTATTTGGCTCGGTAGCACCCTCCGAGCCAAGCAATCAAGCTCGTCGATGAGCACTTCTCCGAGAACTGACTCAAGAACAAGGCGTCTACTTCATGCAATTTAGGGCTCATGTCGCAACCCGCAAACACGGCAACAGCGATGCCTAACCCCTCGCTCAAGCGGAACGCCAACGGCAGGCGAGCGGCGCCCGGTCTGCGGCGCCCAGCCGTCTGCGCTCCGCTTAGAATTTCGATAGAAATAACTTTTCAATTTCCGGGGTGTACTGTACCCGGCACAGTCATTCCCGCTGCGGGAATGACTGGAAGTTATTGTTAGCCACACCTTTAGGCCGAATTCATCGATATGCATCACTGCTGCGGCCTGCACAATTTGCGCAATGGACTAAACCGTGGGCGGGTCTGACTGCGCAGCCACGTTCCCCACTGCACCAGTATGGCCAGCACAGGCGCAACGTCAGGTACTCTACCGCCTCAAAGCACACGGCCGGGATGTTAAATACCTGGCCGTTTCGGTGGACCTACGCCTCGCGCTCAACTCATTTTCAGTTTAGCTTGCTCTTTCCACCTTGGCGACGCGCAGCAACAGCATATTAATACTTCTCAGTTTGCATGTAATCCCATATTCAAAACATAATATGGCTATTTAAAATGCAATAAACGCGCAAAATAGGGCACTGCTTTTCTTGCATGTACAAAAGGTCAATGAGGGAGGTTTTGGCTGTTACTGATTGACAGGCGGCTTAAATTTGAGGATAAGCACGATTGAGATTTAGGTATTATTGCTAGTGCGTTTATTGCACTTTTATAGGTGGCCACTTGACCGTTGAAAATACACTCGTCCTTTTTGCTTATGACGCCCAGGATTGGGTGACGCAACCCGGCATGGCGTTTGATGCATTTTTGGCAGGCTATCGCTTTGAGGGGCGGCATCTTCGCGCCAGTTCTTTTGTTGTTTACAGAGGCATGTTTATGCGGTTGCATGACTGGCTTGGACAGCAAGACAAGAATCTTTTCTCTCTCAATGCAAGACTCATCAACGAGTTTTTAGACAGTAGAACCCTTTCTGCGGAAAGTCGGCACCGCTATCTGCTCCTCTACACGACGCTGTTAGCGCACTTGGCGGACTTCAAGGCGGCTCAAGCCAACCCGGCCCACGCGCTCCTGCTGGAGCAAGAAGCACCCGAAAGGGGAAATCCGGAATGGCTCACTGCGGCTGAGGCCCAGGCGTTTTTGACTACTGCCGCACCGGGGTCTGGCTGGAAGCAGTTGAGGAACCGCGCACTGGCGCACACCGTGCTCGGGGCAGCCTTACATTCTTCAGAAGTGCTAAGCCTCAAACTTTCGGACTTGAACCGAAAACGAGACGTGGTGGAAACAATTTGGATTCGACCGAATGGCCCTCGGCCTTCACGGGTGGTCCCTGTGCAGAGGTTTGCATTGACGGCAATAGAGGCTTGGCTGGCAGAAAGAAGCGTGCGAGGCCTGCCTGGAGCGCTGGTTTTTCCCGCCAGCCCGGCTGGCGGGCCGATTTCACCAGCGACGTTGTTCAGGCAGGTGAGAGCAACGCTTGTAAAAGCCGGCATCTCCCGGCGCTACGAAGGACCTACCTTGCTGAGAAACACTTGCGGTGCGCTTTGGCTGTCCACCCATCCAGCGCCCCAAGTCATGCAGTGGATGGGGCATGCGACGCTGCGCACAACGGAGCTTTTGTTAGGAAAAAGTGAAAACCGATAGGATGCCAAAATCCGGTAAGTAGGACCCCCTCAAAAGGGACTTACTACGCGGTCCGTCCAACGTTTGTAACAGGGCCTGATAACTCGAAATCAGCTCAATTTTTGCGGTATTGGCTCGAAATCAGGTCGACCCGTCTTAATCGGCTCGATTATGGCAAAATCAGCTCATTAAATCGAGCTGATTCATGCCCTACAACGACCGACTGACGCCCGACACCTTGCTGCAAGCCCTGACCTCGCTGGCTGCTCAGCGGCACGAGCTTGTTGTTTCTTCCACCCAACTCGTTGAAGCCACCGGTTCGAGTCTTCCAGCCGTCAAGCGCATGCTGGCAAGGCTGGTGGCAGAGAAGCGGGTTGAGACTACCGGCAAGGCACGAGCCACTCGCTATCGCCTGCTGGTAGCGGGCGCTCAACGTGCTGTCGTTGAAAAGGCAACCGCTCAGGCGCCGGTCGCGAAAAGCCCCGGCCGCGTAGGTCCAGCTTGGCACGCGGCAAGTTTGGAGCTACGGCAACGACTGTCATTGCCGCTAGGAGCCCGCACACCGGTGACGTACCGCCGCGAGTTCGTCGACGAGTACAAGCCTAATGAGACCTTCCTGCTGCCGCAGGAGCTGGCAGAGGAGCTTTCCAGGCTCGGTCGACTTCCGGAGCAAATGCCTGCAGGCACGTATGTCCGCAAAGTCCTCGAGCAGTTGCTCATCGACCTGTCCTGGTCGTCCTCCCACCTGGAGGGCAACCGTTACACCCTGCTGGATACGGAGGAACTGTTCAAGAGCGGAGCTGCCGCCACCGACAGCGATGCGGTGATGCTACTCAACCACAAGGCAGCCATCGAGTTTCTCGTGGACGCCGTCCCCACCCAAGGGCTCACTCCTGGGCTCATTCGTAACCTGCACGCGGTGCTGATGCAGGACCTGCTGATGGATGTGGCCGCGCTGGGAGCTATTCGCGAGAAGGTAGTCAACATTAGCGGTACCGTCTACATACCCGCCCAGGTTCCGGCGGTGCTGACGGAGATGTTCGAGCGTATTATCTCGACAACCCAGTACATCAAGAACCCTGTGGAGGCCGCCTTCTTCCTCTGGGTGAACCTGGCGTACCTGCAGCCCTTCGAGGACGGAAACAAGCGGGTGAGCCGGCTAGCGGCCAACATTCCGTTGATGCTTTACAACCAGGCGCCCCTCTCGTTCCTGGATGTCAACCGTGAAGACTACGCGCTGGCGATGATGGGCATCTATGAGTTCTGCGACCTCTCAATGGCCGTGGACCTGTTCGCTTGGACCTATCGGCGCTCCCACGCCAAATACAAAGTCGTGCTGGAGTCCCTTGGCTCGCCTGACCCTTTCCGCATCAAATACCGCGAGGCGCTCAACGAAGCGGTAGGCCAGGTGGTTCGGAGACGCGAGCTTATCGAAGTGGCGCTGGCTGGACTGGGACTGCCCAAAGAGGACGCATCAAAGTTTCAGCAGCTACTTGTGCATGAGCTGAACGCGCTTGCGGTTTTCAACTGCGCACGATATCGCCTTGGCCTCAAGGAAACGCAGGCCTGGATTGATGAGGGGCGCCCCCGGTAAAAGCCCGCCCAGCAGAAGCCCGTATTTCCAGGTCTTTGGCCCTGGCGGTGCAGGTGTAAAACTCTGAGCTCCTGCGTGGCGCCGAACACGTCCCTGTGTCAGCTAGCCCCTTGAAACCATTGAAGATTTCGAGGGTTTTGGCCAACAGCGTAGTAACAATCGCCAAAAAATTCTTGGACAACTTTTCCGGCGGAGTGGTTGCTTTGCGAGGGTGTCAAGAACCGTCTACGCGATGGGTAGTGCAAGTCCCATGCTTCCCTTTTTCGACAGGAACTCTGCGAACAAGGGGTCGTCAATCGTTGTGCCTCCCGCGTTTTTGGACAGCAGGCCATTGCGTTTGAGCTTCTCGATGGACGACCTGACTTTCGATATCGTGGGCTTCGAGCCGGGAATCGTCGCCAGCGTCTCCAGCGTGGCCTGGCTCAACGGAGGCTGGCCCTTGGCCACTACGACCAGCACACCCTGGTCGAACGCATCGACCGAGTTCAGGAGCGCCCGCCAGATAGCCACCTGGTGGCCGCTGGCCATGTAGTTGTCGATGCCGCGCGCCACATCGGTGATGCCCTCTGCCGACATCGCCTTGACGACATCGCGCATAAGCGCCGGCTTGAAGCCGATTCGCTGGAAGCCGTCGCGCAACTCGACCATCTCCAGCGTTTTGCCCGGATGAACCTTGCTGAAATGTGCTGCGAGCAGGCGCAGAAATTCATCGCCGAGAAAAGGGAAATCGATAATCTGGGCAAACTGGTACATCGGCGCGCCAGCGGTGGTCATGAGCCGGGCCAGGCCTTCTTGGGAGGAGCCGGTAAAGACGGCAGCGACATCCTCGCGCCGCTTGTGCAGCACCGCGCGCAAGGATGCAATCAGGGACACCCCATCGGGTACCTCGCCCAGGGTCTGCACTTCGTCGAGCATCAGCAGCACCTGGCCCTTGTGCTGCCTGGCCAGTCGGGTGACCAGTGCGTCGAGCCGCAGAGCCGCGGACTCCGGCAAGGGCCGGCGCTGCGGCTCATCTCCCAGGTCGAGGCTGGCGCCGAGGGCACCGATTTTCTTGACCGGGGTCTTGGCCAGCTTGCCCAAGTGGCTGCGAGGTACCCGCAAATCGTCCAGCGCTTCTTCCAGCGCGTGGTTCACGGCTTCAAGCGGTGCGGACTTGTGCAGCCACAGGTCGGCATAAACCGGCAGCATTCCCGCCTCTTTCGCTTTTGGTGCCAGGTCGTGGTCAAGGAAGAATGTTTTACCGACGCGCCGTGGAGCGAACAGGGCCAGTGGCCGGCCGGGTTGGGCAGCGAGCAGCGCCAGATAGGCTTGAGCAATGCCTGGACGCCGGACTTCAATGTCGTCGAAGGTGGTCATGGCTTCATTGTCGTGAATTGTCGTAAAAATCGCAATTGCCATTTTTTTAACAACAAACAGCAACGCTTGGAGCCGCACTGCAGAAAGGTCAACTCTTACGAAAAAACCACCGCATAAGGGTGGCTTCTGAAATCAAATCATTGGTTGTTACTCGCGATACCTCGGTTACCTCTGTCAGCTGTATAGAGTCCACCAATCCGACTCGCCCAGGGGTACAGCTGCTTCCTGTCGTTCCGGTACCTGTGTACATGCTGCTTTGCGGGCGCAGCCTCCGGAGGTTGTACCTGCTGAGCTGGCGGAGCCTTTTCTTTTACCGATTTCTTGGGTGCAGCAGGCGCAATTGATTTCTCCCCAAATTTTGTAATGCCGCCGGCCACTCGAAAGCAACGCAAGGAAAACGCGTAAACACTCGTGCAAGACCTTGCTGACCAAGCTTTTCACATATAACACCCCCGCAAACCATGCTTGTGTCTAGGCAGGTGCTATAGTCCACCTCCTTACCGCGCGGTGGAGCAGCCTGGTAGCTCGTTGGGCTCATAACCCAAAGGTCGTAAGTTCAAATCTTGCCCGCGCAACCAAATTTTGATTTAGGCGCTCTTGTCAACGACAAGGGCGCTTTTTTTTGTTCCCGATTTTTGCCTGTCTTGCTGCGTGCATTCCTTTGCACTGGCGCGGCCAAAAAGACGCCAACCGGCTTAATGCCCATCGAACGGGCTTGGCCTGGATGTACAAATAACGGCTTGCCGGGTGTCGGGTTACGCCAGTAAGAGCACAGCCTGCAAATACCTCACAAGCAAGCGAAGTCACACTTCACTCTTTAGCCGATACCGTGCCGCAAATCCATGGCTCCCTCGATAGAAACGAAATGAAAATCCTGATTGCCGCCATCCTTTTCCTGAGCAGCGTGTGCGCCCACGCCGCCGCCAATCCCCAGCCGGCCAATGTCTTGAAGTCCATCAGTGCGCTCGATGTCCCGCGTTACATGGGCACCTGGTACGAAATTGCGAAGTTTCCAGCTTGGTTTCAGAAAAAATGCGTGGCCGACACCCGGGCCGAGTACAGCTTGCAGCCAGACGGCCGGGTGCAGGTCATCAACCGCTGCCGGCAAGGCAGCGGTGAGATGAAGGAAGCGCTCGGCAGCGCCAGGCAGATTGGGGGCGCGACGTCTTCAAAGTTGGAGGTCCGCTTTGCCCCGGCCTGGCGTCCTTCATTCCAGCGGTATGGGGTGACTATTGGGTCATCGACCTGAACCCGGCTTACCAGCTGGTAGCCGTCAGCGAACCGAAGCGGGAATACCTGTGGATTTTGTCCAGAAGCCCAAAAGTTGACCCTGCTGCCTACGAAGCCTTGCTGGCACGGCTGACTGGCATGGGGTTTGACCTCCAGCGGTTGGAAAAGACCATTCAGCGGGAGTGACGCAGGAGCAGCGATGAGGCCAAAGACCGCTCGGTAAAGCCTGGATGCTCAACCCTTCAATTTTCAGCAGAGAAGCGTTGTGCGTTATGAGCTCAACCGAACGCCCTGGGCTTGGCTCGATTTTCTCGGATTCAGCATGGTTTTCGGGTTTTTCTGGATTGTAAAAATCGGCGAGAAGCGGGTGATTCACGCCATGTCAAAATTGAAGCCCTGCATAACAAACCGGAACTTGACCCATTGGAACTGCTGCGCCTTGCCATTTTGTTCGCTGTCACCGCACTGGCTGAAATCGTTGGCTGCTATCTTCCCTGGCTCGTACTCAAGCAAGGCAAAAGCCTGCTGCTGCTTGTGCCCGCAGCAATGTCACTTGGTCTTTTCGCCTGGCTGCTAACGCTCCACCCATCAGCAGCGGGCAGGACATATGCAGCTTACGGCGGCATGTACATCGCCGTCGCATTGGGGTGGCTTCGATTTGTTGATGGGATTGCCTTGACCCGCTGGGACTTATCGGGAGCGGCAATCGCACTTGTTGGCATGGCGGTCATTGTCATGCAGCCCTCAACGACATGACCGCTCGGTCTCGTGCTGAGACAAGCCAGCATGTGAACCCGGGTAACCAGTAATCCTCTTCAAACGCCTTGGCCAACTTTAAGCTTGTCCCGGGCCATTGTCGATTTACCTACAGCGACGTAGTATCGTTGCCACACCAACCTGGCAGAAAGGGGTACAGCCATGCGTGTTCACGGTCACATATTGCTTGGTCAGCGCATTGCTGTTTTCGTGTTGTTGGGCTCATGCTTGGGGCCGGCGCTGGCGGCCGATTGCGATGGCTCCTTGGTCCCCGGTCTGGGCGGTGTGCGCCGCGCCTGGCAGCTTGCGGATGGGGGCGTTGCCGGGTTCGCCAGGCTCAACATCAACATTGATGGCTATGCCCGCGCCTACCATCCGCGCAACGCCGAGGCCGGCGCGCTCATTCACCTGTGCAATGCCGGGCGGGTTTACCTGCCGGACGGCAGTTCGTATGAAGGCTCCGAGAGCAACGCGACGTGCAGCGGGCGTTTCATGCGGGACGTGGCGCGCATCGGCGCGGCCGGCTGGACCAATCCGTCAATCGGCGCCGTGAATTGGTACGGCATCCTGGGCCGGGGTTCGGCCAGGGTCAACGGACGCGCCATTCAATCCGTCGTGCCTGTGCTGCAGAAGGACGGTTCGGGTTTTTATGTATCTCCCACCACGCTGGCCGACCGTTCTATCGCTGACGAAGCCGAGCAGTCGCGCTACGTGAACCCGCTTCGCATTGCCGCGGCCGTCGCGCCGCGCAGTCTTGTCGCCAAAGGCGTGGCGATGGGGTCGTTCGGGGTGGCGTACAACGTCAACCGGCGCATTGCCGTGCCGTTCGTGGTCGGCGACGCCGGTCCGCGCATTGGGGAGGGTAGCGTCGCGCTGGCCCGGCTCGCCGCTGGCTTGGCGCTCAAGGACGATGTGACGCGTGCCGAGCGTTTCGCTGGCCAGGTGGATGCGCCCGATGTGCTGTGGGTGTTTTTCAAGGACGCAGCAGAGAAGTTTGACAGCCACAACGAAGCGGCGACGACGGCAAAAGCCAAAGCCGCATACCAGGCATGGGGCGGGGATACCCGACTGGCACGCTGCGTCGAGCAGGTGCCCAGGAATTAGCCTGGCCAAGACCGAGCGCATGGCTTGCCTGGGTGCGGCCTCGTTGCTGGCATGATGGTCGCCCATCAGCAGATGACGGGTGTGCCGGTTGGATTTTCAATCCTGGTGCTTCCAACTCAGTCCTGCTCCGTGTCAGTCCTTTTATTTTCCCTTTGAATCCGTAAGAATGCTTGAACTTCGACCGAACTGTGAATGCTGCGACCGTGACCTACCACCGGAATCAGGCGAGGCCCGCATCTGCTCGTTTGAATGCACCTCCTGCGTTTCCTGCGCCCAGACGGTGCTGATGGGCATCTGTCCCAACTGCGGCGGCGAACTGGTCGCCAGGCCCAGACGTCCGGCAGGCAAGCTGGCAAGCAATCCAGCCTCGACAGAGCGCATTTTCAAGCCAGGGGGTTGCGCCAAGTCTGCATTGGTTGAACAAGCATCCGGTGCATAGCGCCCAGAGCACTGGGTGAAATTGACCTCAAGCGGTACGAAAAAGCAGCCGGCATGAGGGCGGCGTGGCGCCAAAAGCATGCAGGCCTTGATGCTGGCCACTGCATGGCAGCAGCCGACCTGCCTGTCTGGACTGCCTGCCGGTTGTGCCCAGCTTATGGGTTTCGCTTGGCGATTTCATTGCCAACATATCCGCCGCCCACCGCTCCGGCGATGGTTGCCAGGGTCTTGCCCTTGCCCCCGCCTATCTGATTGCCCAGCAATCCGCCGACGACTGCGCCGACGCCGATGCCAACAGGGCTATTTTGTGCAACAGGTGCCGGTTGTTGGTAGGGCGGTAATGGCGGCTGCTGGTACGCAGGTGCCTGGGAAAACTGTTGGGCGGGCTGAGCCTGCGCCTGTGCGTGCTGGACCTGATGGTGATGCACGACAGTTTTGTGCTTTGTGCCTTCATTGTGGACTGCCGGAGCCGTTGCGACTTGATGCAAGACTGGCTGCGTGGGTGCAGGTACCGGCGCGGTGGCGAGCATCTGTGCGGTCATCGGCGTAGTTTGCACAGCGGCAGGCGCTCCAGCCGTGGCATGCGAAGTCGGTAAAACACCCGTTATCGCTGCAATGCCCAGCAGGCTCACGAGAATGACGGAGACGGCAGCGCCGGCCATCAAGGGGTGGATGCGGTTCGAGGTTGGGTTTGTTTGCATTGGATACTCCGGGTTGGCCAGCTTATTGAAGGCTCGTAGCTTTACAACGTGCGACTCAACAGGAAAGATGACGCAGAAGTGGTTTCAGATGTAACGAAGTTCAACAGCATTCCCAGACCAGAGTTCTTGCTTGCGCGCCTCGCGTTTTCGACTAGGACGCCAGCATGCGTAGAACCGTGTGCGTCAGGAATGGCTGCCCAACAGATGCCGCTGGCGGCCCGACCGTACACTGCCGACAGCAATTTGAATTTTCAAAAAGAAAAACCGAGTACCCACCATGGCAGGACCCACCACCGATTTCTGGCAAGCACGTTTTGACAACAAGGAAACCGGCTGGGACCGCGGTGCGCCCGGTCCACAGCTGCTGGCATGGCTGGAAAGTGGCGCATTGCAGCCATGCCGGATTGCCGTTCCCGGCTGCGGCAGCGGCTGGGAGGTGGCCGAGCTGGCCAGGCGAGGGTTCGAGGTGGTCGGCATCGACTACACCCCGGCGGCGGTCGAGCGAACCCGGGCCCTGTTGGCGGCCCAGGGCCTGGCTGCTGAGGTCGTGCAGGCAGATGTCCTGGCGTATCAGCCGCACAAGCCGTTTGAGGCCATCTACGAGCAGACCTGCCTGTGCGCGCTGCATCCGGACCATTGGGTGGCGTACGCCAGGCAGCTTCAACAGTGGCTAAAACCCCAAGGCAGTATTTGGGCATTGTTCATGCAGATGGTTCGACCAGAAGCGACCGACGAGGGGCTTATTCAGGGACCGCCTTACCACTGCGATATCAACGCCATGCGGGCGCTCTTTCCCGCGCAACACTGGGCGTGGCCCAGGCCGCCCTATGCAAAAGTGCCCCATCCCAACGTCGGCCATGAGCTCGGCCTTCGTTTGATGCTTCGCCAGGGAAGATGACCTTGGCGTTGACGGAACTTGAACGCAAGCGTTGTGACAAGGCCTTGGCGGACTTCATGGCCCGCCGCCGGCCGCCGCCGCACCTGCGCGACCAGCTCGACCTTGGCTTCAGAATGGAAGGCCAATGCATCGAGATATTTGAGATTCGGCCCGACTGGAAAGACGATTCCGTTCGGCATGAGTCCCCTGTGGCCAAGGCGACTTTTGTGCGTACCCAAGGACTGTGGAAGGTCTTCTGGATGCGCGCAGACCTGAAGTGGCATGGCTACCAGCCGAAAGCTGAGGTCAACACCTTGAAAGAGTTCTTGGGCGCTTTTGACCGTGATGAACACGGTTGCTTTTTTGGCTGAACCCGTCGCGTTGAATGCCATGCGAACGGTGAGCTGAACAGGCCGGCGGCGGCACTTCAAGCATGGCGCCGGCCGGCCCGGCGTGACGGACAGGTTTTCGTTCAAATATTCGTTTTTCTGGGGACCGCCTCATGCCTCACGAATCCAATTGACCCTTGAGCTGCGCGCTCTTTTGCATTCCCGGCGAGTTGATACTCTGGGGACTCTCGGCTATAACGGCAACCCGTTTGTATTCATGATTCCCTGCGCAATGGAGCCGTCGCTCAGGTGCCTGGTCATCCATGTGAGCGGCTTGGCTGCCCATACGGGCAATCTGCTAGGCACTGCCCGGTACGGAAGAGCCGCTTCCAAAGGAAATAGCCCCTTGAGGAGCCGTTGGGTGGGTTAGCCGGGTTTTTGAAGGCTCTTGCAATAGGGGCGGGGCTTAACGCATCCCATTACATACATGTCCGTAACATAGGCAGCCGAGTAATTAAAGGGGCGGATGGATGGGCTGGGCGAAGCAAGAATTCGAGACGATTGATTTGGGCGATGAGCGTCTAAACCGGCGCGCCGTGCTGCTGGCTGAGCGGCTGGGGCAAAAGCCCGGTGCGAGCATTCCGGGGGCGTGCGAGAACTGGGCCGAGACGGCGGCGGCCTACCGGTCCTGCGCAAAGAGCAGGCTACCCACGAAGAGGTGATGACGGCCCATCGCCAGGCAAGGATGGCGCGCATGCGCGAGCACGCGGGGGTGCTGTGCCTGCAGGACACGACCGAGCTGGACTACAACGACGAGGCCCAGCGCGGGCTGTATTTGCACCCCACCTACGTGGTGACGCCCCAGCGCGAGCCGCTGGGGGTGATGAATGCCTGGACGTGGGCGCGCGAGTTCAAACAAGGCGATGGGCCGCGCGGGGGCGTGCTCGAAAGTGTGCGCTGGATGGAAAGTTATGAACGCATTGCCGAGCAGGCCAGCGAGCTGCCCGGCACGCGCCATGTGTGCATCGGTGACCGCGAATCGGACATTCTGGCGCTGCTGGTGATGGCGCGCAAGATGAATCACGCGGCCGACTTGCATGGTGCGCTGCCAGCACAACCGGGTGCTGCCCGAAGAGGGCAGGCTGTGGGATGACATGATGGCCGGCGCGCCGCTGGGGCATATTTTCTTTGAATTGCCGGCCGGGTGCGGTCGCAAGGCACATGCGGTCGAGCAGGAAGTGCACGCCCAGCCCATCGGGCTACCCGACGTCCAAGGCGGCCAGCTTGAAGTGACTTGCCTTATTACCTTGAAAGTCAATGCGCCGGCAGACGCCAAGCCGGTAGTCTGTCGGCTGCTGACCAACCGAACAGCGACTTCGTTGCAGGCTGCGGTGGAGCTAGTCGATTGGTACCACGCTCGGTAGGAAATCGAGCTTTTTTCCTGGTGCTCAAGGAGGGCCGCCGGGTTGAGCGCTCGCAGCTAGCCGACACCGAGCGGCTTCAGACTGCCTTGGTGCTGTACATGGTGTTGCTTGGCGCATCACCCATCTGATGCGCCTGCGACGCACCTTGCCTAATTTACCGGCCGACCTGCTGTTCGTACTGGACCAATGGCGAGCTGCGTTCATTCTGAACAGAAGCTTGTGCCTCGTCAGCCGCCCACGCTCAACGCTGTAGTTCACCTGATTGCCCAGCGAAGCGGCTTTTGGAGAAGAAAGCACGATGGCGAACAGGGCGCCAGGACGATTTTGCTGGGTATGCATGAGATTGCCATCTTTATCGAGAGTTACCAGTTATGACTGGCAGCTCAACGACGGGTTACTTAATGGAATGGTTGTCCCGCCCCGTCTGAAAGAATAAAGCACGAAGAATTTACAGTCAATAAAGCGTTGCTCCAATGCCGCAGCAACATAGCGCATACCGGTCGCAAGAGTGCATTACGTGAATGATGCCGAGCACCCCACAAGTAGTCGTCGCCCAGGCAGCTCATGGCCGATAGCACCACTTTGCTCTGCCGTGCTCGAGCAGCGTACTTCATCATTCCACGTTCGTTACGCAGTCAACAGTCCTGGGTATCTCAAAAATGGTCGCTTTTGAAATACAGGCCGAGCTTTTCGAAAATTTGCACAGCTTGAGGTTCTTTTTATCTTCTAAAAGCATGTATTGCTCATACTTGGCCAAAATAGACCAATGGGAAGCTTGCGTCACCAGCTAAACTAAGTCAAATAATCAATCACTTGAAGCGGCAAGGAAATGGCTGCGGCAATATCAAACAGGGCGAAGGTGCAGCATTTTTCGACTGAATCGAGCTTAGTTGAGTGTTTTGTGGGTAAGCTGCAAGCGGGCCGGACAACTTTCGGCTCGGTCCAAGTTACGACGGAATGGAACCATCGTTCTGGCCTTGTCGACGTGCTAGCAAGAGATGGGGCTCAGGCGCTTGTTGCCTTTGAGGCGAAGCTCTCAGACTGGAGACGCGGATTTCTGCAGGCATATCGAAACACTGCATATGCGAACCGAGCTTATGTGCTAATGCCAGAGAAGACTGCACATAGGGCCCTGTGTGACCAAGAAGAATTCGAATTTCGAGGGATTGGCTTATGTGCGTTCAATGGCAAAGAGGTGAAGATACTTATCGAAGCAGCAGAGCAAGACCCCTTGCTTCAATGGCTGCGAGTTCGAGCCCACGAACACTTCAATTCGCTCCCGGATGAGCGGCGCTCCCGACTTAGCCGCAGCCGCAGCCGCCCTGTGCAAACAGCGTAACTTTGAGTTCTGCGGTGACTTGGGCAAGGGAGCATTCAAAAGTGCTTACCTGGCTAAGACTGGCAACGATGCATTCGCGCTGAAACTTGCAGTAGTAAGCGGGTCTCCAGAACGACTCATACGAGAGACAGCCGCTTTGCAGGGTTGCTCGCATCCTAGCATTGCTCGCGTGCTCGAAGCGTTTCCTTACCAATACGAAGCGCTTACCATGTGGGTCGTCATGGAAGAGTTCTTGGACGGCGGGACCTTGGAGCAGCACTTAAAGAGTGGCCCGCTTTCACCAGAAATGGTTCGCGCGATTGGCCTGTCTTTGGCGGAGGTACTGGAGCATCTGCATGAGCGTCGGCTAGTGCACCGCGACATTAAGCCTGCCAACATATTGTTCCGAGGGGGCGTACCAGTGCTTACTGATTTTGGCATTGTACGTATGCTCGACCAACCGTCGCTAACACATGCGTTCCTTGCGATGGGGCCAGGGACACCGGCTTATGCGGCTCCAGAGCAGCTCACAAACGAGAAGGCGCTCATCGATTGGAGAACAGACCAATTTGGCCTTGCCATCGTTCTCTCGGAGTGTCTAACCGGTCACCATCCATATTTGGAGACTGGTAGGTCCATCCATGAGGCAATTTTGGCTCTGTCAGCAAAACAAGAGATACCGCATTCATCACGAGATGAACTCGTTAGGTTGGGCTTTAGTTCTTTAGTGCAGGCATTAAAACCTTGGCCTATTGCAAGGTATCGCAAGCCGGCACACCTCATCAATGCATTAAAACAAACCTGAGAACCTTATTATGGCGGCGTATCTGCAGCAGGGGCATGGCTCTTGGGGACTTTTGGAGGAAGAAGACATAGGCGTGTACAAAGGCCTTGTATTAAGTCCGGTTAACGATAGTCCTGATGGTGTACGTAACGGACTCGCGCGACTGAAAGAAAAGCGAAAAGAACTTGAGGTGATTCTTGACCCTCAGCTTTACAACCCAACCATCGATAAAGGCCGCCTTAACGAGTGGGACTACTACTCCGCCGATTTTGAGACTGCTGACCACAGCGATGCCTCTTGGTGGAGCGCGCGCGGAAGGGAAGTGGTCGACAACGCACTTCAGCTTGGGGTTGATGCAGTTTGCTCACCTGCACTGTTTCCCCGGGAGTTCTCCGACGAGTACTATCAACTCATTGTGGAGGTCGCTGATGCAACTTGCGCCTATGCCAGCAAAAATAACATCGAGACCTTGCTCACAGCCATCATTTGTTTGAAGGACTTGGGCAACCCTGCTCGTGCACTTCAAATTGCCAGTATCCTTTCCAATACCAACTGCGAGCGCATCTATTTGACATTTTTATCGGAGGATGTGCAAACGCGTGAGCCACTCCAAGACGCTGCAGCGCTACCTACAGCAGTTCATCTTGTTCGACTACTGAGCCAGCACTTGCGAGTGCATGTTGCATTCTGTGCCCACGATTTGGTATTGTGGAAGTTTGCTGGAGCAACTGACATATCGACTGGAAAATTCTTCAACCTGCGGCGGTTTTCCCCTGGACGCTGGCGGGACGACGATAGCACTGGCCGCCAAGTCGCATACTGGAACGAAGGTCCACTTGTTACCCTGCTGCGCGACCAAGAGGTTCTTCGCTTGGACCGAGAGCATTGGTTCGATGAACGTAGTTTTACCTCTAACCCTGCTGGTGAACAAATCCTCTCTATTCTTCGTGGTGGCACAGGCAATCCTTGGCAGAAGCTGTCATGGCTTCAGTACCTAAGATGGGCCTATAACACTGATAAATTGCTTTCAGACGCTGGCAAGGCAGAGAAGGCTCTTGAGCATTGGGACGGCAAATGGGGTGAAATTCGTGCGAAACGCATTTTATTCACCGACCGCTTTAACAATGGTGACCATGTTCGCATATGGCTGAATGCTGTTCGAGAGGGGGGAGTTCGATAGCTTTTCTAGTGAGGCAATGCAACTTGGGTTCATCGTTAGCACCGGATTTTAATGAATTTTTTGTTTGGCTAAATATACGAGGCTGACATTCAAGACGGGTGGTCTAACCTTACTTTCAGCTTGTCTGTAATCAGGCAATGGTTTCAACCACACCGCCACCGACCCAAAGCGTGGCCCCCGTGGTGGCCGAGGATTGAGCAGACGACAGGTAAACGGTGTTGACCACCTCCTGGGCAGTGGTTGGCAGCTGAAAGAGGGAACTGGGGCTCCTGTTCAACAGATGCTGCTGCTGAATACCATGAACAAAAAGGCTGTATGAGTAATAGTTACCAGGTTGTCACAAGCATCCCCGAGATTGAGTTGTTGAACAGGCGACTGGCTGTCAACCTGAAAAAATCCTACTCTTTTCAGAAAGAGCGGGAGGTCACCAGCCCCGCCGGAAAATTCATTGCAAAGGTGAATTTTCAGGCCTCAGCAGGCACTGCGATACGGGCCTGGACGGGGCTGACACACAAGGACAAGCTGCTGAACCTCTTCTTCGTGGGTGAGCCACGTGGGGCCGAGTTGCTGGACATAGTTGTGCAGCTGAATTTTCCTGCGCTGACCTATCAGCGCCGGGTGGCAGGTGCCTTTGTCAAAGACCAAAATGGAGCGGTGTTTGTTGCGCACCGCGGCAACCTCACAAAGGGAAACGGTGCGTTGAAAAAAGCGGACGTCTTGCGTGAGTTTTCCTCCCAGCAGATTGAAGCGGCGGACAATAAGCAAACGGCCAAGCTGATTCTCATATCAGGGCTAGCCGACTTAACCCTTGTCACGCGGCTGGGTGAATTTGCGGATGAGGCACGGGATGTGGCAATCAAGCTAGGGAAGCAAGCCAAACAAGCCAAAGCAGCTGCTGCGCGCGGTGGCGCGCGTCAAGGGGCAACCACAACCAACCCACCCCGACCGGGCCGGGTGCGTGCTACCGCTGGAATGAAACTGCAACAATATTTTGACGAATATGCGGGGACTGGCAGCACCAAAGGGCATGAAGGCGGACAGCGCACTGTGGAGCACGGCCACATTGTTAAGGCCCTGGAAGCGCATCAGCGCCACACTGGAGAAAGTCAAAAAGCACAGGCCATTGACCTAGCCGTGGTGGCTCAGCACCAAGTCAATCTGTTCGAGGTCAAGACTTCGGCAAAAACCACTGATGTTTACACCGGCGTTGGGCAGCTAATCATCCACGGGGAAAGCATTTGCGAGCGACTGACGCTTCCGGTCCACCGCTTCCTGGTGCTACCCGAGATGCCCAACAGCTTGCATGCCAAGCATATTCAGGGTAAGGCCGAAGTGCGCATCGTTACCTACCAGAAGGTCCAGGGTGGCTACGAGTTCATAGGGCTGTAGCCGGGCCGTGTGAAAGGGGCTTTTGTGCTGGGCGTCGTGCTCAAAACGAGAAAGCGTTCTCAGTCAAGGTGCTGCCAGCCTTTGGGTAAGTAGTCACCTTTATCTCGGCCACAGTGGTGTCCAGGCTGAGGTCCTGACAAAAATCTTTAGGCCCACACCAACATAGGTGGGGTTTTCCAAAGCCGAGACTGATGAGTTTGTCAAGCACATAGTCACGGTCTTGACCCATATCCGTGGTTTCACGACCCAGTTGACCGCCTGTGACTACTGGCCGAATAAACAGCCTGTTTGTATCTGGAATATTTGACTCCAGCTCGGCAAAGAAATCGTCAATTGCACCGCCATAGCTGGCGTTCGGGAAGTGGCACAGGAATAGCTTATTCCCATACCCGACAGCGATTCCAATGCAGGAGCCCAAGCCCTCCTTATAAAGGATGCGGCAGGAAACATTGGCCTTGTATTGCCATTGCTCTACCTGCAGTTCGTATGTGGTTGCGATGCAATTAGTCATGTTGCGTATTTGCATTCAAAGCCGCAGCATAACGCTTCCAGGGCCTACCCGTTATAGTGATACGCAGCCTTGCACCTTCAACCGCATAGCAACCTTCATGTCCACCATGGTAGCGCTCGTGGGCGGTTGGTCGAAGTAGAGCTTGATGAGCCACCACAGCTCTAGCGCGTTTGTGGCCATCCCTTGGCGATAAAAAGCAAAAAGTGCCCATCTGCCTTTTCGAGCATGAAAGAAAAAATCAGCACCATGGATGGGAAAGAAGCAGTGATAGCATCCGTACCAACAATTCAGCGGCGCCGCCATCAGCATTGAAAGCTGCGAGCACCGAACCGTTGGAGACCGTCATCTAGATTGCAAGAAGCGGCATGAATCGTCCTATCAGCTCGGCATTCTCTTGGTGTCCAAGTGCTCTTTTGTGCCGCCACGTAGCCTAGCGCTGTGTGCACTGAGCGGAGCAAAGTTTATGTGGGCAACTCAAAGTCATCGGTCCAGGTGGGCTATGCCACCCGATGACAGCTCCTCCGCGTGAAGTTCCAGGAGCGTGTTCGCAGGTCGCAAGCACGTTGCCACCAGGCGTCGTAGTGCCGGGCTTGTTTAGTGACCATGCGTTGTGGTTCCAGCCGGCATTCGCATGAGCGGTGGTACCTTTTTGGGTGGGATGCCGAGTGGGCGGACACTTGTTCCCATGGGCGTTCTCGTGGCCGTACGAGTACGCGAGCCTCCGGTATGGCAAAGCGGCCGGCGGGGGTATTGGCGAGTCCGGCGCCAATGACGCGCCGTGATGTGGAGCAACCATCCCGATTGGATTGACGGGGTTGAGAATCGGGACAAAGTCCGCATAGTCGCAATCACCCGTCAGCAGCCAGCTCCTAGGGGGTGGCAATTCGTTGTTCTCTACAACGAGCACCAGTCCAGAGCCATTGCGGTCCGGTCCGGAACCGCGTGCGTAGTGAAGCGTCCGGTGACCGGGCAACAGCACGGACCCGAAAGACCCACCCGCGCCCGCGTATGTTTGGAACGTTCCTCCCGAAATTTTTACGTCGTACGCGAACGCAGTGTGGGTTGGGCCTACCTTCTGGAGCGGCGCAATCCACTTCTGCTTCAGAGCAGGGTAGGTGTTGTTCACCAACGTGGCATAGGCACCAGCCCAGTGGTCTGCGTCCCAATGCGACAACACAATCACGGGGTTGTAGCTAAAGCAAAAACGCAAGTCATTGGGCCTTGTCTTTGCGTTGCGATAAACCCCCGCACCCAGGTCGAAGTACAGCGTGGGCACCAACCACCCGTAGGAGTTTACTGCCAATGCGTTGGCATTCCCTTGGCCAACGTCGTATACAGCAAGGTAGTCAGCATGCGGTGTACCCACTTCGCGTGCAAAATCTTTTGAAGTAAGTTGCGTCAGATGCCGAAGTGTGAACATCTGGTCCAAGGCTTTTGCGATTTTTTGCTCCGACGGCATCGCTCCCTTGACCGTCACCGGCGCGGCAGGGGCGAACAGGCCTCCATAGAGCAATGCGGGATTGTCCGGGTTGGCGCCTGGGCGCAATTCCAGCGTGAACCAAGAACGCTCCATGGCGGCCACACGCTGGCGACTGAACGGGTCTTGGTGGTGCGGGACTCGCAGGTTCTGCGCGAGCGGGTCACCTGCATCTATTTCAAGCTCGAGACGGTACAAAGGAGCGTTCTCGAACGGATTGGCTGCGCCCGGTCCCAACGAGCGGATGCGCACCTTCCACAATCGGTCGAGCTTTTCTGACGGAAGTGACAGGTCCAGTGAAGGGTCAACGACGCCCTGGTGGTCAAGCCAGTTCGCGTCGATGAGGTCAATTCCCAGCAAGACCCTATTAGGGCGCTTGTCGTCTCGTTCCAGATGGTCCACGCGTCCGTATGCGCGCGAGGGCACGTCCGGTTGGCTGTCGTTCTGACGGCTAAAGTGTCTATTCATTTTATCTTCCTCCTCCTTTGTGAGTGCTAAGCGGCTGAGCACATATGGTCGGAAGATATGCACCAGCTATTACTTATTAACAAGCTCAAGCATCTATTCTTGACTAACGATAGCCGACGATTGGTAAGCAATCGGCAAACTCGACATGGAGTTTGCGGACGGGGTTCATGTGGCGGGGGTCGCCGGTGAGTATCGATAGAAGCTGGGTGGTCAATGCAACAACTGCGTTTGAATTGCGCACCACGTCGTAGCTCAGCTGGGCAGGATAGCCAGATACTGTTCTGGCCATGGGATGAAGTCCGCCATGTGCATAGCTGTTGAGCGCTTTCCATGTGACATCGCGGTATTCCTTGAGTTGTCCCACAATGCCTTGTGGAGCTGTGCTGCTGGCCTCTAGCCCCTTGAGCATTTCAGCCAGCATAGGACCCTCGTTGGCTCGCCTGGCTGTTTCCACGGTCAACGGCTTGCCCAGCTTTTCGACCCAGGAGTCGTTCGCGGTATGTAAAACCCAAATGCCTCTGACCAAGCTCTCATATTGAGGCCGCATCAACGCGTAGGCCGAGGGTAGCAAATTGCTGTTGATGAGCACGAAGGCTCCAGTCGCGTGCTCAAGGGACAGCAGGCCAGCCTGAAATGAAACCTGTGAGCGGCAGTCTTCGAAGGGATTCAGGTTGCAGACATGCGTCTGCACCGCCTTATGTAAGTCTGCAGTTCTACCAAGAAGTTTCTTTAGTTTTTCTTCACTCATCTAATGTTTCCTGCTGTGATTTCTGACTTCATTCTGCTCAATATTCCGGGTGTGCCTGCATCTCGGATAATTGCTGCAACCAAGGAAAGCGCCGTATTTTCCGTTCTTTGGAACCACAAAACCGTCGCCGCATACTGAGCACAGCTCGTTTGAGCTCTCGGTGCCGTCGGCCATGCGCACGGTAATCTGATGCTCCCTCACCAGCTCCTTCACAAACGCAGACTCTTTGAGTGTGATGGTGATGAGGGTGACCGTGGCCCGCGCTCTGGTCAGCGCGACATAAAAGAGCCGCCGCTCCTCGGCGTTTTCGAACGCATCTCCCCCTGGCATTGCCAGTAAAAGCACGGGGTCATCAGCTATTTGACTTGGAAAGCCCATTGTCTCGGAGGTCATTCTCGGCAAAATGATGTGGTCAGCTTCAAGGCCCTTGGATGAGTGAACAGTAATGAAGTCCAGCTCAAGCGCATCGTTTGCGTAAGGCAAATAAGCCTTGTCTTTTTGGTATCTACCCAGCATTAAAACCTTGGGCTTTCGTCCAACTGTGGCGTTTTCCCGCGAAATCTCCCCAAGGCGCATTTGCACTGCAGCTCGAATCTGTCTTTCGTCGTCAACCCGAATGATGAGTACTGGTTCAGCGAGGTTAGGCTTGGAAGAGCGAACGGCTTTGCGCAACTGCTTCGGGTTCTTCTGAACAAATGCACTGCTGATGTCGCACAGCGATTGCGGGCAACGAAAGGTGGTTTCCAGCTTGAGCGTGACCGCACTGCCATACCGGCGTTCGAAATCAGTCATGACTGCCAGGTCAGCCCCCGCGAAGCGGTTGATGCTCTGCCAGTCATCACCCACAGCAAACAAACATTTGTCGGGACCGCTCACCAAACCTGCAACCAGTCGAGCCCGTGCTTGGCTCGCATCCTGAAACTCATCGACCATTACAAGCTCGTAGGGGCTCTTCCATTTCCCCTGCTCGACACAGTCTGTGGCGAGATTGAGCATGTCATCAAAGTCAATGCATTTGTCCTTTGTGAGCTGAGCTTCCCATTGGGTCCAAATCTTCTCAAGCAGGCCCAGAAACATCGTGTGCCTGAACTTGAAATCTCCTGCGACGCCTGATTCCAATCGCTTCTTGAGGTCTCCCAGGTCGAGCCGATTGCTTTTGGCATGTGTTATGAAAGAGCGGAAGGTTTTTGCAAGTCGCGGATTTTCTATTGCTTTTCTGCCCGGAACAGGCCTGTCTGGATTGGGCTCGAGCGTCACACCAAGCTGTTGAAGCTGAGTCTGCAGATACTCGAAAGCCTTGCCTGACCAGAGTTGCGCGACCGTGGTCTCCAGCAGCTTGGTACCGTTGGCAGCATGGACCTGCTTCTTCCATTCCATACCTTCCTGATAACCAACGAAGTCTGGCGGCGCTTGGCCATTGGCATCCAGTGCCCAGTGCTCCAAATACGCTTTGGCATCGGGCAAGTAGAAGTCTGGGTAGTATTGCCGATGATGCGCATCGGCCGTATCGACCTCATACGCTCCTTCGTAGACATACCGAACGCCGTTGTAGAAAAACCAGTTGGCAATCAACTGCTCACCACGGCTTTTCACAACCTCATTATTAAGGGTCCTAAAGCCTTCCTTTTTGGAGTTTCTGTCCCAAGAATCAGGTGCTTGTGCTTCTTTGCCAAACTTTGGCAGGTCCTGGCCCAGCACAACTCGGAAAAGGTCCCAGCTGATTCGAAAGCCGGTGTCCCGGTCCTTGAGGTCGTCGACGATGGCCATCAGCTGCTCCAGGTCTTTGCCGTTCTCAACCCAGGGTGCTAGGGAAGGGCGCTTGCCCGTAGCCAAGCCAATGACGTCCAGTCCAAACGCGTGGAAGGTTTTGGCGACAACTTTGTCCGCCGGCAGCCCCAAAGGGCCGAGTCTGTCTTGAATCCGCTGCCTGAGCTCTGCGGCTGCATCATTGTTGAACGCCAATAGCAGCATTCGGTCGGCTTCACAGTAGCCCATCTTGAGCGCGTAGCCTGCCTTGGCCACCATGGTCGATGTTTTCCCGGAGCCCGCCGAAGCCACGAGCAAGACCCGGTTGTCGAAACACACAACCGCTTTGGCTTGTTCATCCGTGAGCGGGGACTTCTCTACGCTGTCAAAAAACTCCTTCGAGCCGATGAGTTCCTTGGCTAGATGTCTTTCATTAACGCCCTTGGCAAATATCGAAAAGTCGTGTTTCCAGAATTTGAGGTCTGCGTGAAACTGCGCCGACTGCTTTTCTACATGATTCGCGACTTCGGGCGTCGAGAGGTATTTGCTCAGCCCTGTGGGTTTGCCTTCATTTTGCCGCTGGACAAATTCATGGGTGAGCCAGCCCTTTTTCTGCAGTTGGTCTTTGGCAGCCTGAACAGCTTGCTTCGCCCAGGTCAATACAGGCGCGGTAACTGTGTTGAAGTCCTTCAGTAACGCTTGAACCCGCTCGCGGTGTCTTATCTGCTCGATAGTTGAGAAGAGGGTCTGCCTTAGCGATGCAGCCTCTTCGTTTGGAATTCCATCAAGGCTTTGGCGCTTGCCATTTTTAGACGGGAAATGAAGTGCAGTCCAGAATGTTCCCGGCTCAATCGCCAGTGACTCCAAGAGCAGAACGCTGCCTGTCTGAGCCTTACCCCTGACCTCAAGAGCAAACTGCTCGCCGTCTAACGTCAGATTCCAAGCCGGGGAGTTCGTGAATAGTTTTCCTGGTCCCGAGGGACCCCAGCTTTGCGCCATGTTCGGGTATGCCCAATTCAGCCAGCGGCCTGGGTGCCTTTGCAGCGAGGATATTGTGAGCAGCCCCAAAATGACTTTCCAGCATTCGCTCCGCGCTTGGCGTCCCGCCGAACCATGCTGCTGGAGCACACAGGGCAGTGGGGGGAAATGCCGGCATTGGCTTGATGGGGCTCGGCGCTAAAGCCAGACAAAGGCTGAGGGCTTGACGAGCGTTTGCGCTGCTGCACCCCTGAAAGAAGGGCTGCTACCCCGAACAGGAGGGGCAGGATGTATTGACCTGCAGTAGCCAGACCTTTTAATAGCACTGGCATCAAGAAGCTGGTCATCTGCCCTGGAGCCGGAGCAGCAGTCAGCGGCTGGCTTGCGAAGGCATGCAGTAAAAAATAGCTGATGACAGCCAATCCCAAGGCCAGCCACCAGGGTAATTTGGATGCTATGGCGATGAAATCTTCCGCCGGGCTTGTTTTTCTTCTGCGTCCCATGATTTCTCCATTGTTACTTTGTATTTCAATGCATCATAATTTGTATATGCTGAGAAATTCATTGCCTTCCAAAGCCCGCTGAAAAATTGCCGCGTAGGGGGTCTGAGCAGAATGCACGAATTAGGTCCGAAGCATTGGAGAGAAATTGAGCGAAAAAGAATTACTACAAGCAAAGCTAAACGATTTCTATCGGACTACCCTAGCAGGTGCCAAGCCGTTGTTTGATGACAAGCACCTACGCGAGCTTTCTGCGCCGCTGCTGATTTCAATCTCAGAAGCGTATTTGCGCGCTCCTGTCCGCGTCATGTTTGTCGGCAAAGAAACCAATGGTTGGTGGGGCAAACTCAGCGCCTACTACGCCGACGAAGACGCTCTTGCGTCACTGATGCAACGCTATCAGCAGCAGATGGGGAAATCGAAGTGGACCGGTCGCTTCTTTCAAATGCTTAGCCGTACAGCGCGAGAATTGAATGGCGCACCAGCCGAGGCTATCGCGTGGACCAACCTCATGAGGACGGACTGGGAGCAGGGCAAAGGATATTCCCGAAATTCCAAGGAGTTTTCAGCGGCCTTGACAAAGATGTCTCAGGACATGCTCCGGTTTGAGGTTGAACTACTCGAACCGGATGTCATCATTTTTGCCTGCGGGACGAGCTACGACAGCGTCATCAAGGAGGCTTTTCCTCATCGAACAAACAGCGAACCTGTCGTGAAGCGGGCATTGTGGCAGTTTAATGTGGGCAAGATTCTTTGCTTTCGCTGCCAGCATCCTCAGGTGATACGAAAAAAGAATTCAGCCTTCAAGCCTGTGAATACCTATTACGCTGAAATATTTGCAAGGGTCAAGGCAAACTTTCCGGATGCCTACGATGTGCCCATGGCGGGAAACATCAGTAATGCATAGAAATCGGTAGAAGGGCAGCATGCATGCCAAAATGCGATAGGTAAATCCTGCGAGGTAAAACCACCGCTCAAGACTGCAAACCAGTTATTTACCTAGAGTCTGCCGTGGTAGCTTTCGGCCAGAAGCTGTCGTTCGCCATTCGCACAGGTTCTACCAACTGTGGTTCGAAGGGGAGCACTGACTTCCTAGCCTGTACACGGCCGCTGTTTAAAATTTGCAGCATGTCTTTTTAATACCGTACACCATGGGATTGCCCGCGAACCTCAATGAGCCCCACGATTTTAACCGCGAGTTGCCTCGGCTGGACGTTGCTGGACGGGCCGAACTGCCAGCTGACCAGCCTACGGCAACTGCGCTATGCCCTCTCTTTGACTTGGTCTGGCATGCAGTCGGCATGGAGCGCTCGTTCAACTACAACGCCGCTGGCGAGAGGGTGGGCCAGTGATTAACCTGGACCGAGCGGAACTCGACGTCCCCTGCCCACGGTGCCGGTTCGAGAACAGCGTCTTCTACAGACAGGCGCGGTTTCGAGAAGTTATCATCTGCCGGGGCTGCAAGACTAGCATCCGGCTAGATGACCACATGAACGAATGCCGCAAGGCGCGCCAACAGATAAACCAGGCGGTTGCCGAACTCGAGCAAGTGCTCGCCTCATTCAACAAGACCATCACCATCAGGCTCTGAATGGACAGCAACTACCTACAACAGCAGCGGTTTCTCCTCCAGAAGAAGGTCAAGCGATTGAATTCATGCGATTACAAGCTATTTCACAGCCTGGTCGTGCAGTTCTGGGGCTACCTTCGTAGCCACTCACTCTATGCGGGCGTGCTTGCTAAGCTTGCGGCCGAAGCTCCCCCATACGTGGACGAAGTGGCGGCGACTAGCAAAGGTAATGTTTACTTGTGGGACACTGAGCAGGATGCCGTTCACTTCTGCTTCAGAGTGTGGGAGTACTGCGCCTCAGAGCCGCTAGGCAAGGGTAACGGGCCAGAAGTGATGATTGGTCGCGGCATCGCAGGCGGCAGCAAGTTTGCGGAAATGCTTGAAGGTTTCCGAGACGCCTATCTCGAGCCCTTCTACGAATACCTGGACGAAGCGCTTGACGGACAGGCAGCGGTCCTGTCGTTGTTGCTCAAGTACAAGCGCCATGTGGAATGGTTCGAGCGTGAAGAGGTCAATGCGCTTGTCTCAAAGGGTGGTGAGCGCACTGTGGCCAAGCATATGTACGCCTACCTGTTCGACCAGGGCCTGGAGTTCCATATCGAGCCGCAATCCATCTCCGGCGAGGCTGACTTGGTAGCCCCAGAATTGGTATTGGACGCGAAGTTGTTCGATGGGAACTCCTCGAGTCATGGCAAGAGGTACGTGCTCAGTGGCGTAAACCAGCTTCTGACCTACACGCGCGACTTTCACCAGCAAGTTGGCTACCTGGTTGTTTATCGCACTTGCCAAGAGGACTTGCAGTTCTCCTTCGCACGTACGGACATGCTCGTGCCATTCATGGTCATCGACGGCCGCACCATCTACTTTCTCGTGGTGGATGTGTGTGAGTACGGTGCATCCGCTTCGAAGCGCGGGCTATTGAAGACGCATGTTATTTCCGAGGATGAGGTGCGAACCGTCATCAAAGAGCAGGCGTCGCTTGATTCCAGCAGTGCTCCGCCGCCAGCAGAGCCGGCGACAGAAGCCGCCTAAGCGTGGTGTTTCTGTGAGAAAAAACGACAACATAATCGCTTGGGGCATGACGAACATGGTACAGGAGCTGCAAAGGCTTACGGCACATGGCGTCATTGGGCTTTACCGCAGCTTCGAAATCACTGAAATCCTCGGGTTTCTGCAGGGGCAGCCTCATACACAGCCACCAGTTAATTTCCTATCTCTGGCTGTTGCGGAACCTGACGACTCACCTGTAGGTGAGATTCGAGAAATGCCGTTCCTGAATCAGAATCGCCTTGTGCTGTCTGGCACCGTCGCGACAGTGTCGAAACGTTTCTGACGCCCGACTGGCGCGACCCTGTTGAAAAGCTATTTGACGAATTGGATTTCCAACGGGCTTGCAAAGCCTATATCTGGGCACTCCACGCCGTGGCTGGCGATTTCTGACTGGCGGTTGCAGAAGCCAGTGCCTTCTCGGTGAGTGCATGCTCGGCACGAACCGACTGTGCGTTGACGCCGAGATGCTCGGCATAGCGGCGGTCGAGGCCGTCCCATACTTGGTTGCGCAATTGTGCCTGTGTAGCATCACCCAAATAGTCTCTGACAGCCCTATAAAGGTCGCCTCGAAGTTCGGTCATACCCCGCAAGGGTTTCACCGGCGTTCCCTGACTGTCGACAGCAGAACACGCAGCTTGTGTCACCCATTGGCAGATAAATAGAAATTCCGCCACATCTACCGACGGAGTCTTGGCGTTCCGGTCGGGTGAGGGAAAGGAAAACAGCGGCGGAGAAGCAACTGACTTCACCCGAAACATCTCCAGGAGCAGACGGCCGGCCAGGAGTGGCCAACTGTTTTCGCCTCTGCAGGGCAAAAGCGCGGAGGACCTGCGCGACGAGATACCCTGTTGCGCAAGTAAATTTTCCGACGAACTACCAGTGAGAAGTATGGCTTGGAGGAGCGTCCTGAGCTGAAGCAGGGCCTGGTTCGACACGCCAACTTTAGGGGCGAGTTTGCCTTGTTCCATCAACAACTTGTTTACCCAATTGACCACCATGCCCTGGGTTTGTTTGAACGCCTCCTGACGCTTTTTCACCTTCTCGCGCCTGTCCGAGGGGACAGTAACGTTGAGCATTGTCGGGTTTTGCCCGGATTCGCCACCAAACTCTACGACGTTCTTGCGGTTGCGTGTCTGGTCGCCGCGATTGAATAGCGCGTGAATCTGTTTGGCATCAGGCTCGGGCTGCTCAACGAACCGTCGCTCCGACGGCACTCCAATTCCCAGCACCCTGTTGAGCATTGCGCGAAGTGAATCTATGAGGTTAGCACTCAGCGAGCTCTCCCTTAGTGCGCCTACTTCGCTTGGCACCACCCGATGAGCTAGGAACTCGTCGTAGCTCAACATCCGAGCGCCTTCGGAGCTGTTCGTCTCTTGTCCAGTGGGGGAGCGGCTGATGCCGGGAATGGGCGCAGCCTTTCCCGTCTCAGCCTTTAGCAGTTCGCCAAAAATATCGAGCAAGCGAAGGTCTTCAAGTGTTTCTAAGTCGTCCAGTTCGTCCAAAGGTGTCTGAGCCTTTTTCGCCTTTTCCGTCATCTGACTGCGACGAAGCTCATCGAGGGAAGTCACGACGGAAGCCGAGAACCTTTCGTCGTCTTCGTTCACCATGCGAGCGAACGTCGGCAGCACAGAAAGGTTGAGCACAAACGTCGCGGTCAACCCGTCGTCTTTTAAAGGCGTGAGCTCAGCCAGCAGCACGGCGCCGCGCGTATCCAAGAACTCAAGTTTGTGTTGGGCTCCAGCCAACCAGCTTGGCTTTTGCCAGCGAAGAATGTCACCGGCAAGCTCGAAATAGCCTGACCCGCGTCGCTGGCACTCATCAAGGGGAATCGACTCGCCCTTTTGAAACTCTGGCAGAGTTTCAATCGCAATCAGTTTCTCAGACGTCAAAATGGCATTGAGGCCGAGCAACTCAAGTGCCTCGCCAGGTTTAAGTCGCCGATAGAGAGCTACCTCATGGTTTGAGCCCGCAAACTTGTCCGAACCAAGCGCAGCCACTGTACAGTTCGTACTCCCGTAGAGAACGTGGTCTGCGTCATCACTCTGCGCAATGAGCACCTTGGCGTGAACAAAGCGGGATGCCTTTCCGACGCCGGCAGCCGGACCAATGGGGAAAATCTGCACTGGCATGGCGCAACCGAGTGCATCTTTGGGAAAGAGTCCTATCTCTGGTTGCAGCAGCAGGGCAATCTCGGTTGGCTTCAATGCCTCATTGAGGCCCTTGAGCGCCGCCAGAGTTTCATCCCAATATGGGGAAATGACAACAAGCCTACGGATAGGAGTAGTGCCAACCGCCTCCACAAACCGTGACCCGATGCTTGCGGAGCGATTGTGAGCAAGCAGACGTGTATCCACATATCCCTTCTCATCGACAATCACGTCAGTTGGCGTGGCTGCCTGGAGCCAAGGAGCCCTGAGCAAGGCCCAATTGAGCTGCTCACGGGCTGCCGTCATGCCTTGGGGCAATAGCGCGAGAACATAGTCAAACGCAGCTCGCAGTAGGCCTGCCTCAGGCCCGGCTGGATTACTCAAAACAACTTGACCAACCACCTCAAGATTTCCAGCCAATCCCGATGACGTCATATTGGCGGATGCGACGAGTAACCGCCCCTGGCCATAACCAATTTGCAGGAGCAACTTAGGATGGAAGACACCGGTCGGAGCGATACCAACGACGGAATACTTGCTCCCGGCCAAGCGCGGCAGTTTTCGGCTGTCGATAGCGTGCGAGAGCATCCGGGAATCGGCAACCAGCACGTTATTGTTGCAGCCCTTCCCCCGCAAGCGCGGGAGAGCGACCGATTCGTACGCAGCAAAGTCGATTTCAAACGTTGTACATACGCTTGAGTGGTAGCCGGCGCCTTCGAAGGCATCAAAGAGCCTCATAGCTGCTCCAGCGCCGCACGCCCTGCTTGGGTCAGCCCTTCCAAGTCAACCAATCTGATGTCTTTAAGAAAGTCCACTGCACTCCCTAGGCGCGGGTTGGTGAGCATGGGACCGTCGAGTTTGCGTGTTCTCAAAATACCATCCTGACTTTCAACGAGGAAGGTGTAGTCCTTACGATAGTGGAGCTTTTGGAAGGCGACCCACAGGTGCCTTTCCAGGACGCGTTCCAGCACCAGCTTTTGCAGCGTCCTCGGTAAGGGCTCCAATTTGCTCGACTGGAGGAATCGCAATTCAGAGTACAAAGACCAGACGTAGTCTTGGGTGACCAGTGGTCCCAGCACTGCACGATACCGAGCCTCCTCGGGTGAGAATCTTTTTGAGAGGACAGCCAATAGCAAGACCGCCGCCTTGGCGGACTCAGCCGTGCACTCGGCGGTCACTGCGCTGCTGAACATGACCTGCTCCGTGAGGCGGTATTCGCTCAGGGGGTCATATGCCGACCCTGCGTCTTGAGCCAACGTAGTTTCGGCTTCAAGCTCGGACCATGTTTTAGGTGCAATATCCCACTCTGTAAGAATGGCAGTTGCCACTTCACTCATCAGCGTTTGAGGCCGAAGGCCCGCGGCGGATTTCGCCAAGTGTTGGAGACTGAATTTCAGCAAGCACTCGTAGGCCATGTGCAGCAGGTCATTGGCGTGATACACAGCCCAAGAATAGCGATGCTGTTCTAGTTCTGACCCGGGCAACACAAGGCTGGCTCCGTTCAACGCCAGGCCCGAGTACGCTGACCACCTAATGTCCAGAGCGCCTACCTGCTTCTTAAGCTGGTCGGTGATTCGCAGTATCAATTCCAATGTCCTGCGACGCTTCAAATCCTGTGCGCGCTCGGTTGAGGGGGCAAGCAGCAGTGTCTCGTAGACATCTCGTTCTGTGTCGGGTATCTTGCTCAGTGACATCAAGATGAGAGCATCAAGCTCGGCAAGTGAAACCGAGCCACGCGCAGCGGCTTCAAGGAACTTGTCCCCGCACGCACCAACAGCATCATCAAAAACCTGGGCCATTTGCTGCCCTATTTCGCTCGGCACGGGAATGCCGTTGACGGTTGACGGAACCAGCAATCCAATCTCAATTACCTGCGCCCCATATGCTGCGCCAAACGCCCCCATGTTTTGCTTCAAGTACTGGGCCACCCCAGACTCGAGGTCAGTTCCTTCACGGAATTTAAGCACGACCGACTTTTGCTGCAACATCTTGCGAGCCCAGATGGCCCCTGAGATGCCCGTTTCCGCTAGGTTTCCCCGCAGCGTTACAAGTGCGCACAGGGCCTCGGCCCGTCGAATGTACTGACGCCATTTATCCTTTGAATCGCTTGCTCCAGCACGTTCGTAGCGCCAGGTTAACCAGGCATAGAAGCCGTAGTACCGGATTCGCAATGTCACATTGGCAATGCCGGGGACGAGGGACTGGTAGAGTGAAATGCACAGTGACTGCATCCCAAGCGGGTCCAGGCCATTTTTTTCCGCCATGTCAGTCCACTCAGGGGCGCCGGCCGGCCTTGCAAGAACATTATCGACTTCCATACCGTCAACAATCGTCTCCGTCTCAAGGTCCGCTTCCAGGCGTGTTTCCAAATCTTGTTTGTCTTCGTTTTCGACCATATAACCCTCGCCCTTTGGTTTCTTGAAAATTTAAACCAAAGGATTTATGAGTGTAGGCTAGGGCGATGCCCCAAACTGCACACAAAGACGTGTTTTGGCGGTCGGCACTGCACACACGTAGCGCAACAAGCGGCGGCGCGCTAGCTACCTAAAAGCGCTTTCGGCTTCTCTTTCATCGTGCAGAACGGTCGGTGGTCTTGGTCATGTGCCTAGCCTAGAAGCGCTGGGCGCCCGTTATCGAGCACTGCCACCGTCCGGCCGGTTATGGCCGATTTTAGTCAGTCGTGCGCCCTGGCTCATCGTTCTTTTTCGCTGCAGAGATGACAATCATACTCAGGCCGAATGGGCCACGTCGAGTGCTCTATCTCTTGAGGTGCAGCAAATGGCGAAAACGGCGACGACCAAGGTCCAAGTGACTTAGGGCGCCTGTAGGGCAAATAGTTTTCCCCAAACCAGCCAGCAAAAGAATGCGTATTTGAGGCATCAATCCTGACCTTGGGTAGCCAGATTGGCAACAACTGAACAATGACGTGGCCTACTAGGGTGTCAACCAGTTTGGTACGACCGTCCTTCAGTTTTGATTCCAGCGCAGTCCAAACCGCATAGGTTCCGGGCTCGACCTCCCGGAAATGACGTCGGCCTTCGATGAGGACCTCTGGATTGTTGGCTAAAGCTAATCCATTCACAACCGCCAAGGCTCGCTTGCGAATTCGCTCCGTTTTGCAGAAAATCACCAACCGACGCAGTGTGCTGCCTTCCTTCAGCACTCGCCCGACCGAACTCACCAAAGCCGCGAGTGAGGCTTCGCGGTCTGAGCCACGCTTGCTGCGGTCCACCTCCAGCCAGGTAATGCCGTCTTTCTCATATGCGACTGCATCCGGCCTGAGCTGGATGGTACTTGCTCGTTTGCCGCGCATCGTGGTGACCGTCAACAGGCCCTGAACTAATGCTTCTCCCGGCTTCACGCCTTTGTTTAGCGACTGAAGCAGTTCCTGCTCTGTCTGTGCTTTCATCCCTCGTGCTTCGCAGGCCAGTACCCAAAATTGTGCCCAAAGCCGGTGCTCAGGGTTGGTCATGGTGCTGACCTGGCGAACCGAGGACGATGCGTCATGCCCCGCTTCATCCAGCCAGTCGACGCCGTGTTGGGTGAGGCCATAAATCGTGTTGTGCCGTTCCGTGCGGTATCTTTTCAAAAAATCGGCTTTGACCAGGCCGCGCATGGCGCGTTGCGCGGCCGTGAGCGCTGCCTTGTAGGGCCTCTCCGCAAAACAGCAGACCGCAACGTCGATGGTTCTGATAACGCGAAACCGATTGGCCGTCAGGAGCGTTCGCAGCCAGATGGCTTGCTTGAGCTTGGTTGTCGATATGGTCGCTGCCAGGCCTCGTTCTACCTTGCGCGGGGGAGTATTTTCTTTGGTGACTGGCGCCAAAGAACGGGTTTTCTGGGGTCTGACAGTGTCATTGCCGGCATGGATGGTGGGCAGCTTTCCTGCCTTGGTGTCCACCGTGGCATCGGTGGGCGCATCACCGGGGTAGGTGAGTGCGTTCTCTGTGAAGGGCGTTTGTGCCTCCCGTGGTGAAGGGCTTGGTTCTCGGGGTTGCTTTTTCATGGTCATTGGCTTTTCGGTTGGTTTTTCGAAGCCACCAAATCCGATGTTTTTTCATGGACTGAATCTGGCGGTTTTAACGTCTAGCGACCTCGAAACAATGCCGTGCCATCTGGTGCCGCCAACCTGCACACCACGCGCCCACGATGCCACCGTTGGCTTTTCAACAGATGTTGGCATCATTGCCAAAGGGCAGGGCGGCAACCGTGGTTTTTCCTCTGGCGGCCTTTTACACGCAGGAGCCTTGGCATCAAACACGTTGTCGTTGCAATGTCCAATAAAGAGGCAGTTGTGATTGTTGGCTGCGGGGATGCGAACCTCCGCTTTCACCCAACGACTGCAGTCGAGGCTGCTGTGTTTTCAGAGGCCGAATTGCCTGACTTTTCGTCCTGCGCGCCGTACGTCTCGGCTTGCTCGGCGCTTCACATTCATCGTTCCTTCAGTGAAGCGTGGTAACCACCTGCCGTCAGCCTGATTTCGCTTGAGTCACCCCATCCCATCAAGGCCGGCATGCGCGAACTCGGCGGCGACCTGTATCCCACCTTGCCAGCGCGTCACAAGCAGGTGTGCTTCCACAACCGTGGCATCGATTCAGATGTCCCCCATACACGCTGCACAATGCCTCAACGATGCACGCGGCTGACCTGGGCAAGCGCACTGATTTCATTCTTGAACTGCCAACGTTAATCTCCAAGATGCTGACTCTGAAATTGATGCCAAGTTTGAATGCTCAAAACGTGGGTGAAGTTGACGTTTCGGTTTTTCTACCGGACGACGAGCTATGAGGTCGTGTTACCCCACCAGGAATTCCTTTGGCAGTGGAAGTTTCTGCCATTGATTGATTTCACGGAGCCCACTTTGCGTGGGTTCTTTTCATGGAATCAAGGTTACCGTTCGACCAACGCCGACATTTTCTTTGGCTACTTGTTTACCATCAGCGGCCGTGGCCTGCGCATCCCTATCTGGCAAGGAACGTAGGGGCTTCGCTTGCCAGCCACACGGGTCCGCCATAAGATGCCCGCATGCGCGCTCCCACCCTCACTTTCTGCCGTTCGGCAGCTGACCTGCCCCTTGTGGCCGGTGCAGTGGTACTGGCGCGCCAAGAGACGGTGGCGGCAGTGCCGCGCCAGCCGGCTGCACATTCCTAAGCCCGGCGATTTTCCTCTTCCTTTTCAGCGCAATCCATTTATCGCCGGGCTCAAGCCCTGCGCGGTAGTGGCCGCCCGCTTTCAGCGGGTCCGGTCGCAGATATTGGAGTGTTCTATGTTTGCAGCCATGAACGGTGAGCGCACGCTCACCGAGCTGGATTTTTCCCGGCTGATGTTGAAGAGTGGCCAGTTGCCCGCCGAGCTGGAGAGCAGTTTTGAGTTTCCCCACCTGGTGGCCTCGCGGGACATTCCAGCGGACGTCATCACCATGTATTCCCAGGTGGAAATCGTCGACCCGCTCTCGCACCGCCGGCAAAAGCTCACGATTTGCTATCCCGGCGATGCCGAGCCCGCCCTGGGCTTCATCTCGGTGCTCTCGCCTGTCGGCACCAGCCTGCTGGGCTTGAGCGTTGGCGCGACCGCCCACTGGCGCACACCCACTGGCGACCTCTGCACGGCCCAGGTTACAGCCCTGCTGTTCCAGCCCGAAGCCAGCGGCGACTACACGACCTGAGCGGCGGCACTCACATTTCTCTTGCCTCCTGCATTTGCGGATGAGCCCTGCATTTGCTTTACCTGCCGAGATTGAGGTGGAGGACGCAATGCTCGGCTGAGCCTTCCCTGGGAAGTAACCCATACTTGAGGTAACTGAACAAGAAGGGCTACGTATGGGAACACTCAGGGATTTGGTCGGGTCGACCATGGTTGACCGCGATAGCGCTTACGTCAGACGTATGCGCTTTCATCAAGGCTGGTGGCGAGCGTTTGTACTCAATGAAGAGCAGGGGCCGCGCTCTGGCCGGCCAGCAGAAACGGTTTGCAATGCACTGCCGTCTATCCCCAAAGCCTTGGGAAACTTCCTGAGTGAAGCGGCACAGGCAGCGGCGCTTAAGACTGTAGAGGAGCGCAAGTCTCAGGGTGGCGCCGGGTTGATGGATGTGAGCAGGCTGTTCGGCAACCTGCTGTCGAGCCAGCCGCTTGCTTTCAATTTCTTCGGGGAGTTCACCGACGGTGCCGGCAGCTTGGCATTGGCCACTGCAATTTTTTCCCAATTTGTCGCGCTCGATGAGGTGACCAAGGTTTGCTTTGAGTTCGCGCCTGGCAAGCCGAGCGGCGACAACTCCGCATATGACGCTGCCATTGAATACACGCTCAACGGCAAAAAGGGGCTGGTTGGTATCGAGTGCAAGTTCACCGATTCATTTTCTGCCGAGCCCTACGATAAAGAGTCATACCAAAAACTCTACGATGCTAGCCAGACATTCGATGCTGCTTATGAAATGCTCATGGCACCGCGGTTCAACCAGCTGTTTCGCAACCAGTTGCTTGCAGAAGGCTTCCTGAAGAACGCTGACTACAACATGGTTCACACCTGGTTGTTCTGCCACCCCATGGACAATGCGGGCAAGAATACCGGTGACGCTTTTGAGCAGTTCATCCGTGGAAATGCACAAACGAGTTTTCAGGTAGTCACCTACGACAGGTTCATCGCCGCAGCGCAACAACTAGACCTGAGCTGGAAGCAGCGGGAGTGGACCATGTTGCTGTGGGCAAGATATTGCGCGACGGCTTTAAGCGATGAAGCCTTCGTGGAGCAGTCTGCTTCAGCTTGACTTAACGGCTCTGACTCGCAAAGGCAGTAGGGCAGGGGCTGCAAAAAGCACTTTGCCAACCCCACGCTGCCCCAAACTGTGAAAAAAAGCTGGTTTGATGCTCATAAGTTTCAGGTCATCAAAATTTTCCGACTTTCCCCCCATTGGGAATGTGAATAGCAGGGATACATTTTTCTTCGGATTGCAATTGCGCAGTCTCACAACGAAAAAGGATTCATGATGGCCAAAACCAATTCCGTTCACAAACCTTCCATTCCCGTACGTACTGTTGCGCATGTCTATTCAGACACTGCAAAAGCAGGAAAAGGGCAAGTACCAAAAGGCAGCTTTGCAGCTGGAGTTGCCAAACTTGCTACCCAACATAAGCCACAGGCGCAAAAATCAGGGTTCGCTATGGCCAAACCCACCTCCGGTCACAAACTTTCCATCCCTGTGCGCACTGTCGCTCAAGTGTATTCAGACACCGCAAAAGCAGGAAAAGGGCACGTACCCAAAAGCAGCTTTGCGTCCGAAGTCGCCAGCCTAGCTACTCAGCATAAACCGCAAGCACCCAAGGGCAGGTAATCACAACACCCGAGGTTTCCGCCTCGGGCCAATATCTATCAAAGCACTCCTATGGCCCAAAAATTTCCGGTACCCCCGTTCCCTTCAGCCGGGGAGTTGGTCTATGAGATTTGTATCCGCAGCGGTTTGGTGCCAACAAACGACAAAGACCCCCTCTACAACGAGCTAAAGTCATTCAAGGACGAGAGAAAGCGCCCAGCACTACGCCCTATTCGATTTCCGAAACACGTGTTGGTCGATGTGGAAAAACGACTGGCTGGATTTATCAAAAGTGAAATGCACGCATTTCTCATCTTTGGTGCAGCTCGACAATTCTTTGAGATGTACGGTGCCCTTATTGTCACAACTGACGCGACCCTTTTCAGCCGTAAACAATTTGAAGAATTGGTGCTTTGGCCTTCGGTCTTCGCTTCAATGTCGGCTATCTTTTTAGAAATTTTTTCGGGAATTTTCCCTGGCGTAGATGCAAATGAACTCTTGAATCACCCTGCACCACTGTCTCTTCACTTACGAATTATTTGCAAAAATGGCCCAGCCGACTTCAAGGCAATATGCCATTTCCGCGCCGAAAAGTACAACATCCAATCAGATAACTGCCGCAGCACCCTGGACGATTGGCTGAATGGTGAGGCAGTTCCACGCTTAGAGAATTGCCAAGATATCTTAGACGCAATGAACCTGGGCAATGACACATCGTCCTTGGTCTGGATGTTGACTGCTCGCCTTCTTTCCAAGACAGCACCTCATCACCGAGAGCAAATTCTCTACCACCTCAAACCTGAAAACGGGTTACCCGAGCTTCACGAGCTTTTTCGGGGGCTTAAGAGGAGCGCGGCTTGGGAACTTGGGGAAAAGCTGAACATTGGCCCTGACAGGCCCTACGCAAAGCTCAGAGAGGCCCTTTTCAACCCGACTGTTCCAAGAGACGGCGCAGCGGTTGACGACATGATTGCGCGCCAAGTAAAAACCTGGGAGCCGATAGCAGAAAACACCATGCACGAAATTGAATGGTTTCGTGGCAGGTATCTGGTCTTATGCGGCAAGCCTGAGCAGGCCTATGAGCATTACCTCACGGCTTACAACCTCGGAGCAGGCCGGGACCCAAACATTTA